>CAZPJJ010000037.1:0-12756 GCA_964586535.1 uncultured Acidobacteriota bacterium
TCATAGCCAATAGGAGAATCTACAATGTTCCGTATGATCGATGGATTAGATGACGCGCGCCGCCTTCGCTCAGAACAAGCGCAGCACGAGCAGCAAGAACTCGGTGTCGCCTTCGACGGCCTCGAGGTCGCTGGCGAGCGCGTAGCCGACGTCGAAGCGAATGATCGTCCGCCAGGGGCCGACGAAGCTCGCGGCGACGCCGACGCCGGTGTGGTTGGAGGTGATGCCGGTGCCGAGCTCGTCGATGCGGGCGTGGTCGATCGTGGCGTCGAAGCGAATCACCTCGCTTAGCGTGAACTCGTACTGGAGCGAGGCGAGCACGCCGCTCTCGTAGCGCAGCCCCGACCCGGCGAAGCCGCGCAGCCGGTCGCCGCTCAGCAGGCCGAAGGAGAACGCCGAGAAGCGGTCGAGGTCGTTGCCGGCCTGGTAGCGGGCCTGCACTTCGATCTGCTGGAAGAAGGGCAGGAACCAAGCTTTCTGGATGCCGGCGGTCCAGGTCGAGAAGGTCTCGGCGCGCTCCGCCTCGAGGGCGGTGACGAGCGCGCCGTCGTTGCCCCAGGGCGCCCAGTCGGAGCGCCGGAAGGTGCGGCTCTGGACGAGAAAGCCCCAGCCGCGGCGATCGTAGGCGAGCTCGAGCAGGCCCGAGGTCTCGAAGTGATCCTCGGGGACGGTGAAGAACGCGGTCTCCTCGGCGCGCTGGAAGTTGACGTACTGGACGCCGACGCTTCCGCGCAGCTTGAAGAACTCGGAGAGCGGCACGCCAACGTCGAAGGTCAGCGTGTTGGCGACGCGGCTGACGTTCTCGTTCTCGATCTCGACGATGTCGTCGCGTCCTGGATCGAAGCGGAAGATGCGGTCGGTGCCGGCGATGCCGACGGCGTTGAGCGCGATGCCGAAGTCGGCGCGCGTGCCGAAGAGCGAAGGGTCGGAGTAGCTGACGTTGGCGATGACGCCGGCGAAGAAGACGTTGAGGATCTTGCCGCGGCCGAGGAAGTCGACGTCGGTGTAGTTGATGCCGGCGAGCGGCAGGACACCTTCGGTGGTGCTCTCGTCCTTGAGTGCGCCGATGGCGCCGAAGAGCTGGGTGGGATCGCCCTTCTCGTTGACGAAGCGCTGGCCGTTCTCGTCCTTGCTCAGCCACTTGAGGCCTTCGGGCGTCTCGCGGAGCATCTGCGCGTCGGACTCGTAGATCTCGGCCTGCAGGTTGTCGAAGTCGGGGCGGTTGATCGCGGGCGGGCCGAAGGTGGCCTCGCGCAGCACGACGAGGTTGCCGCCGCTGATGGTGTAGATCTGCTGGCCTTTCACCTCGTCGAGCAGCCAGAAGCGCGTGCCGTCGGCGCCTGCGAAGGGCCGGAAGATCTGCGTGGTCTCGTCGCTGATCAAGGGCGGCGCGAGATTGGTCTGCACGGAGGTGACTTGCACGAGAGCGGCGGTCTCCTTGTCGATCCAGGCGCGCCCGCGGTAGAGCGAGAGGCCCTCGTCGAGCGGGCGGAAGCGCAGGATGTAGCAGTCGCGGCCGTCGGCCTCGCCCTCGCCGTCGAGCTCGTAGGCGTAGCGCTTGTCGAGTTCGAGGTCGAGCGGCAATTGCACGACGCGCTCTTGGCTGAGCAGCGGCAGCTCGGGAATCTTGTCCCAGTCGAGCTTGACGCCGTCGAAGAGCGTCTCGCGCAGCACCCACTCGGCGCCGACGCCTTGGCGCCAGAGGTAATCGCCGCGGAACGTGATGTTGAATGTGCCGGTGACCTGTGCGTAGCGGATGCGCAGGCTGATCTGCCCGTCGCGCATGACGGAGGTGAGCCGGTCGTCCTGAAACGCGCGCGCGCGCTGGTGCGCGGCGATGACTTCTTCGGCGGTGATACCGGTGCCGCCGCGCACTTCGGAATCGCCGAGGTCGCCCTCGAAGCCGCCCTGCACGGCATCGCGCTGAATGAGCAGGAGCCGCGGCGCGCGCGAGAGTGGAAGCGTGAGGCGGACGCGATCGTCGCCGACTTCGGTCGTGCGCACGAAGCGCGACGGGCCGCCGTCGAGCGCGAGCGTCTCGTAGCGGCGGCGCAGCAGCGGATCGACGAGGAGCGAGGCCTGCGCGTCGTCGGCGAGTTGCGGGTCAGGGGACCAGTAGACGATGACCTCGCGGAAACGCGCGCCGTCGAAAAAGCGCTTCCAGCGCACAGGCGGCGATCCCGGATCGACGGAGAGCGCGGCGTCCTCGTCGCGGGAGAGGCCGAGGTCGGGGCCGAGTTCGCGCGCGAGGATGCCGAGCGCGGCGCCGCCCTGCACGGCGTCGGGAGCATCGCCCACGCCCGCGGGCGGCAGCGCGAAGAGTGTGAGGTCGGCACCGGCGGCGGCACTCGCGGCGGCGCGCGCCAGGACCATCGCCTCGTCGATGGCCGTCGCCTCGTCGATGCCCGCGGCGTCCACGCGCGCGAGGTCGAAGCTCACCCAGAGGGAGGCGCCGGGATCGCGCTCGCGCAGCAGCGCGCGGAGGCGCTCGACGGGCGGCACGATGTCGGCGGCGGGATCGAGCGCGAGCGCGAAGCCGTCGACGTAGGGCTCGAGGTCGGGCGCGAACGCGTAGGCGCGCTCGGCGAGATCGAGCGAGGACTCGCCGGGCAGCAGGAACGCGACGCCGGCCTGGGGATTCTCGGCGCGCAGCGCGACGGCGGCGGACTTCATCTCGAACTGCGCGAGGCGCACGTCGTCGGGTGTGCCCGGCGAGGGCAGCGCATTCTCGAGCAGATAGAAGGCGACGCGGCCACGCGTCGCGCGCGCGATCTCGCGCAGCCCGTCCGCCCAGGCGTGGCGGTAGAGCGCGAGGGCCGCTTCGAAGTCGCCGCCGGCGTCGGGTGCTTCGAAGCCCTGGGCGCCGTAGCGGCCGTAGCGCGGGTGGTCGCCGCGGACGACGAGCACGGCGGGCGCCCCCTCCGCGGTGCCCAGGCGCGCCAGCGCGTCGGTGACGGGGCCGAGCTGCGCGGGAGCACCGATCTCGGGCAGCACGTCTGCCAGCGAGACCTCGGCGACCGCCCAGAGGCGCCCGGGAGCGCCGGGGGCATCGGACGCGAAGGCGGGAGGCGCGGGATACGCGCCGCGGCCAAGAGAGTCCGGTCCGGGAAGCCGCAAACCGAATGCGTGCGCCGGCCGCTCGAAGCCGAACGCGAAGGCGTCGCCCTCGGTAGCAGCGAGCGGCGCCGATCCAAAGCCGGACGCGGTGACGACGAGCGCCAAGATGGTCGCCCACGCGCGGGAGAAGCTAGCCATCACTTTTCCTCAATGTTCGCCGCTGCTCGAGATCGGGCGGCCGCGTCGTCCCCGCGCGGCGACAAGCGGGCGAATGTTGCGGATGATAGTGGCTCGCTGCGGGGCTGCCAACGAAGCGGAGCCCCGAAGGAAGGACGATGCGACCGCTCGTTTCGGTGACCTCGGATTTCGGAACCTCTGGCGGCTACGCCGGGGCCATGGCCGGCGCCGTCCTCGAGGCCTGCCCGCAGGCCCAGATCGTCGTCGTCACCCATGACGTCCCTGCCCACGATGTCTTGGCCGGGGCCTTCGCCCTGGTCTCCGCGGCGCCGTGGTTTCCCTCGGGCACGGTGCATCTCGCGGTCGTCGATCCGGGCGTGGGGACGACACGCCGCGGCCTCGTCGTCGAGACATCGCGGCACGTCTACGTCGCTCCCGACAACGGGCTCCTGGGGTTGATCCTCGAGCGCGAGCCGATCGTCGCGGTGCGCTCGATCGAGGACCACGCGCTCGGCCGCGCGACGATCCATCCGACGTTCCACGGCCGCGACCTCTTCGGACCGGTCGCGGGAAGGCTTGCGGCAGGACTCCCGCCGACGCTGGTCGGCCCCGCGATCGAGGACCCCGTGCGGCTTCCCCTGCCCCGGCCGCGGCTGATCGGCGACGACCTCATCGTGGCAATCCTGCACGTCGACCGCTTCGGCAACGCGACGACGAACCTCGCCGCGGACGAGTTGACGGCGCTCGCGGGCGACGCGGAACTCTCGCTCGCAGGTGCACCGCTTCGCGTCGTGTCGACCTATGCCGACGCGCGCCCACGTGAAACGGTCGCCCTGATCGGCTCGGCGGGTTATCTCGAAGTGGCGCGCGATCGCGAGAGCGCGGCACACGCGCTCGACGTGCGCGCAGGCGATCCGCTCACGCTGCGCCTCACGCGCAGCGAACGGCCACGACGTAGTGGCGATTGACGAGAACCACGAGCCCGTCGGTCAGCAGTGGAAAGAAACCGTGCGACGCGTTGAGATAATCCACGACGCGCGACTGCTCGGGCGGCATGACGATGCGCACGCGCCCTTGGAGCGTCGAGCGCTCGGCGGGCACTCCGCAGAGTTCGATCTCGACCGCTGACTCGGCGGCGCCTTCGCTTTCGGCATCGTCGAGTTCGGCGTCGTAGAGCGTCGTGAATCCCAGCGTGATCACGCGCCGCTTGTGCACGAGCCGCGTTCCTTGCTCGGTCGTCACGGGAAAGAAGGGCGGGGGCGCGATGAGCAGGTCGATGATGCGCTCGCGTCCCGTATGCGCCCCGGAGACGAGGCAGAGGTGAACGTTGCCGCTGACCTGCATGCCGCCATCGAGCGTGAGGACGACGGGCTCGCAGGCCTTGGGGATGCGGAAGCGCTCGTCCCCAATACCGACTCCGTGAGTGCTGAGGGCTTCGTCGACCACGCGTTGTCTCCCGTGGGACCCTTTCCGAGTCATGGCCCCGGCTCGAGCCCAAGGACGCAAGCGGCGCTTCCTGGACGTGGATCCGCGCGCCGGGCATCGTCGCGGCGACGAACGCCGCCCGGGAGGCGTGAATCGACGACGTGTCGCGTCCTGGGGCTCGCGATTCGTCCCGGCTCGAGTCCCGGAAAACATAGGGCGCGTCAGGGGTTCTGTCTTGCCGCCCTTCCTGGCGGACGATATTGTCCCCCGCGACGGGGGGACGGCGCGCACGAGGCGGCGCGGACGCGAGACACGGATGAGTCTCTCAGGAAGACTGTCGACGATGAGCCTGGTGGACCTGCTCCAGTGGGCTGCCTCGGCGCAGAAGACAGGCCGCTTCGACTTTCGCAACGCGGGCGTCGTCAAAGAGGTCTATGTCCAAGACGGCATGCTCGTTGGTGCCGCTTCCAATCAACACACCGAGATGCTCGGCCACGTGCTCGTCGCGCGCGGCAAGCTCACCGAGGAGCAACTGCGCGCCGCGATCCTCGCGCGCCGCGCCGAGGATGAGTTCCTCGGGCAGGTGATCGTCCGCCTCGGCTTCGTGCAACGCGATGACTTGCTGCGCGCGCTCGCCGAACGCACCGAGGAGATCATCTACTCGCTCTTCGAGTGGACCGACGCCGAGTTCGCATTCCATCCCAACGCCCACCCCGGCGCCAACGTCGTGCTGATCGCGCTGCCGGTCGATCACGTCCTGCTGCGCGGCGTGCACCGCCACGACGAACTGCTGCGCATCCGCCAGGAGTTCCCCGACGGCCGCGTCGTGCTCACGCGCACCGACGGTGCGGTCCCGAAAGAAGTCCTCGCCCACCCACTCGCGCGGCGCATCCTCGATGCCATCGACAGCCACCGCACGATCGACGAACTCGCGATGCTCCTGCACGCGAGCCCCTTCCCCGTGCACAAGTTCCTCTTCGAAGCGCTCAAGAGCGGCCTCGTGGCGATCGTCTCGCTCGAGGGCCCGCCCCTGCCGCGCATCACGACGGAGTCGCCCGACGTCGAGGTCTCCGAGATGTCCGCGCAGGCGCGCCTCAATGCCGCCGAGGACAAGCTCACCAAAGGAGACGCCGAGTCGGCGCTTCAACTGCTCGCAGACGACGGCGTGCGCGCCGATCCGAAGGCCGGGCCGCTGCTCGAACGCGCCGAGCGGGCGTTTCTCAACAAGGTCTTCCGCGACGAGTTCCCCGCGAGCGCCAGCCCCGAACTGGCGCGCCCGATCGATGAACTGCTCGGCGAAGCGCTGCGTCCCGAGGAGTTCTTCCTCCTCTCGCGCCTCGACGGGCACTGGAGCGTCAAAGACGTCGTCGAGATCGCACCGATGCGCGAGGTGGAGACCGTGCGTGTCCTGAGACGCCTCGTGCGCCGGGGCCTGGTCAAGATCCCGCGCTGACGCTCTCGCTCTCGCTCGCCTCGGCCTCGCGCTCGCGGCGCATCGTGTCGCGCACGTGAATGAGCGTCAGGAACGCCGGCACCAGCGTGATCGCCGTCACCAGCGTCGCGCCCACACCGAGGATCGCCAGCGCACCGGACGAGCGCAGCCCCGGGTAGTCGGCGAAGGTCATCGCGCCGAAGCCGACCATCGTCGTCAGGGACGTCATCACGATTCCGCGCCCCGTGTGCTTGAAGACGTCGGCGAGGTCTTCCTTCGTATGCCCGAGGAAGCGGTGCACGATGTGAATGCCGTTGTCGATGCCGATGCCGAAGATGAGCGGCAACATCGAGAGGCTCACGAGATTGAACTGGATGCCCAGCGCGGCCATGAGGCCGACCGAAACGAGCACGCCGACGAGCAGCGGCACGAACGTGACGAGCATCAGCACGAAGCGCCGGAAAGTGAGCCCCAGGATCACCAAGACCGCGAGCGCCGAGAGCGACGTCGAGACGATGCCGTCGCGCAGCACGATGGGCCGCAGCGCCAGCCCCAGCACCCTGCCACCCGCGAGTTCGGCATCGACGCCCGAGCGATCGCGAGCCTCGGCGATTGCGCCGAGGAGCGGTCGGCTGGTCACTTGGGGCGCCGGGTAGATCGAGACAATGCCCTCGAGCGGGCTCCTGGAACCGTCGATGACGAGGTCGTCGAGGATCGGCCCGAGCGGCCCGTCGGACGCCTCCTCGATCGTCAGCACGGAGTCGCGCTCGAGCAGCGCGCGCACGCGGCCCGCGGCGCGCCGCGCGCGCTCGTCCATGCTGAAACCCTCGCGCTCCATCGCAGCGAGCAGTGTCGCCTCGACGCGCGCGGGATCCAGCCCGCCCGCGCGGGCGGCACGCAGCGCGTCGAGCGCCTGGCGCTGCGTCGATGGCGCCGGGATCACGCGGCCTGGTCCGAGCACCGCCGTGACGAGCGAACCGTCGGCGACGAGGTCGTCGAGGTGGGCCTCGAGCGTGGCGCTGCGCTCGACGAGTTCGTCCGAGGTGCTCGCGGGAACGAGCGCAAGGACCGGCTGCAGCGACGTGCCGGTGCGCTGCGCGAGTTCGTCCTGGAGGCGGATCGATGGCGCGTGAATCGGCCGGAAGCGGCGCAGGTCGTCGTCCAGGTGCACCGAGACCGCCGGAATCGTGCAGAGGATCGTCGCGGCGACGCCGAGCACGACGACCGTCCGCGGATGACCGACGACCCAGCGCAGGAGCGGCGCGAGGCCGAAGCCGGCGAGTCCGCGCGGGCGGTCGGGGCCGGGCCGCAGGCGCACGACGATTGCCGTGAGCGCGGGCACCAGCAAGAAGCTCGCGGCCAGCGAGAGCACCATGCCGGCCGCGCAGATCAAACCGAGATCGCGCAGGCCGCGGAACGTGGAGAATCCTGCGGCGAGGAACGCGCACGCCGTCGTCGCCATCGCGGCGAGGATGCCGAGCCCTGTCTCGCCGAGCGCGAGTTTGAAGGCGCGCTCCATGTCGAGGCCCGCGTGGACTTCTTCGAGATAGCGGTTGTAGAGGTGGATCGTGTAGTCGATCGCGAGGCCGCTCAAGATCGACACCGATCCCGCCGTGAAGACCGAGATCTGCCCCACGAAGAGCCCCGCGAAGCCGAGCGACCACGTCATGCCCACGACCAGCGGAATGCCCGCGATGAAGAGCGCGGTGACCCGCCGGAACGCCAGCAGAAAGAGCGTGAGCACGGCCGCGATGCCCACGAGCGAGATGAAGCGCACGTCGTGGGCGAGGATGTTGCGGTAGTCGACGATGATCGCCGGCGCGCCGGTGAATCCTACGTGGATCGACAGGGCCGACTCCTCCGGGCGGGGGCCGATCCCCGTCGTACCCTCGAGGCCGAGATCGTCGAGCGCCTCGCGGGCGACCTCGGCGAGTTCGCCCAGAAACGCCTGCGCACGCTGATAGTCGTTCGTCGGCCCGGTCGCGCGGACGAGGATGAGGACGTACTCGCCATCCTCGGTGACGAGCGTGCCGTCGCGCGCGGTGATCGCGAGGCGGCCCTTGATCGCCCCCAGATGCTGTGCCGCGAGCGAGACGATGCCGAGCGGATCTTCGGCGATGAGGCGGCTCGCGGCGGGTGCGATCGGCGAGCGAAGCTGGTCGCGGGCCAAGGCCACGCGCCGGTCGATCTCGGCGTCCTCGAGAGACGACGTGACGCGCGTCACGTCCTCGGGCGAGAGGTAGAGCAGCAACGCGCTCGCTTGCGGACCCTCGAGGAGGCTCCATGGATCCTCGCCGAAGACTCCGGTCATCCCGACCAAGCTCGGCCGGTCTAGGAGGCGATCGCGGATCGCGAGCGCGAGATCGATGCGGTCCTCGAGGTCAGCTTCCCCTTCGCCCGAGACCGCGACCACGATCGGATCCGACGAGCCCCAGCGCTCGACGAGGTCTTGCAGGCGCGCGGCCGCGGGCACGTCTTTCGGGATGAGCGACTCGATGTCCGTCACGAGTTCGAGACGGCTCGCCGACCACGCGGCCGCCGCCGTGAGCAGGGTCGCAGCGATGAGGACGGTCCGCGGATGGTGGACCCCGAACCATGCCGTCCGCTCGAGGAGCGCCCGGCAGACGCGTGCCACGGGCCCGGGGCGCTTGGTGCTCACGCCATTCTCTCGATGCTCTCGAGGACCACGACCGCCACGGCGGCGTCCCGGCCGTGGGAGATCGTCACGTGGCCCCGCGAGACACCGAGCGCGGCCGCCCGCTCGTGGGCTGCCCCGTGGAAAGCGAGTCCCGGCGCCCCGCTCGGCGCCCGGACGACCTCGATCTCGCGCCAGGCGACACCCCGGGCGATCCCCGTGCCGAGCGCCTTGGCGCCCGCTTCCTTGACCGCGAAACGGCCGGCGAGGCTCGGGACCGGGTCGACCTTGCGGAGGCAGTAGGCCTTCTCCGCAGCGGTCAAGATGCGATCCAGAAAGCGCTCTCCGTGACGGTCGTACACCGCACGAATCCGCTCGAGTTCGATGATGTCCACCCCGAGACCCACGACCATGCGCGCTCCGGAGGCCGGGAGTCGGCCTCCCGCCGCGACGAACGGTGCATGTTCGTCCCCGCGACCAGGTGCGTCAATCCCGTGGCGAAAGCGGCCCCAACAGGGGGCCGCGCGCTATGATCCCCGCGGGACGCAGGATCCCGGAGGTTTCGCGTGTCCGTCGGCTGGGAAGCGTATCTCGACCGGCTCGGGCCCCAGGGGCTGCGCGTCATCTTGGCGGGCCTCGGCGGCGCCGCGTCGCTCGACGATCTCCTCGGGCGCGCGCTCTCGGGAAGCACCTCGGGAGACGCCGTCCTTCGAGCCGTCGATGCCGTCGCCGAGCGCCCGGGCGCCGCCCCCGAGGTGCTGCGCCGCCTCGACGATGCCTCGGGATTCACCGAGCCCGGCATCGTCGAGGAGGACGCCGCGCGAGAAGAGCTCGCGGCACTGCTGCGCGAACCCCGCCCCGGCGAGAATGCCGCGCGATGGCTGCACCGGCTCGCCCGCTCGTCGCGGCCGCCGCTTCCCCTCGCCGAGATGCGCGCCGCCGCCGAGTTGCTCGCTGCCGCGGTCTTTCAGGACGAGCCCGCGACGCGCCCCAAGTACGTCGCCAAGGTCGCCTCCGAGCGCGCTCCGCTCAAAGAGCTCGAGCAAGAGCGCCGCGAGCTCGAGACGCGCGTGCGTCAGCTCGAAACGCAGCTGCAGCGCGCGCTCGAACGGTCGGCGGATCTCGAGGACCAGCTCTCGCAGCGCGTCGCCGAGCTGCGCACCCAACGCCAGTCCGAGCGCAACGAGCGCGAAGAGAAGCAGCGCCTCGAGCGCGAGGCCGAGCGGCTCGGCCGCCGCATCGAGGTGCTCAACGAGAAGCGCGCCCGCGAGCGCACCGGCGAAGTGACCACCGCGCTGCGGCGCCTCACCACCGAACAGCGCCGCGTCGCCGCCGCGCTCGAGAAGATGCGCGAGAGCGAACGTACGCGGCGCGAGAGCGACCGGCTGCGCTCGCGGCGCCTCGACGAACTCTCGGAGCTCGTCGAGAAGCTCGTCTCGGTCCGCGAAGCCGAATCGCGCGCGCTCGCGGCGGCACAAGAAGAAATCCTGCGCGAACTCGGCGAGCTGCGGCGGCGCCTCGCCGCCGGTGCCGCGGCGGCCGACGCAGCTAGCGAAGCGGCCGCTCCCGCGCGCCGCGTGCGCACGGCGGACGCGCCACGCGTCGGCATCTTCGTCGACGTGCAGAACATGTTCTACGCCGCTCGCGAGAAGAACGCGCGCCTCGACTTCGAGGCCTTGCTCGCCGCGGCGTGCGGAGAGCGCCAGCTCGTGCGCGCCGTCGCGTACCTCGTCGAGACGAAAGAGATCGACCAGACCGCGTTCATCCACCTGCTGCAGATGAAGGCCTACGAGGTCAAGCGCAAACCGCTGCGCATTCGCCAGGACCGCACCGCCAAGGGCAACTGGGATCTCGAGATGGCGCTCGACGCGATGACCACCGCCGAGAACCTCGACGTCGTCGTGCTCGTCACCGGCGACGGCGACTTCGTGCCGCTCGTGCGCCAACTGAAGCTGCGCGGCCTGCGCGTCGAGGTCTACGGCTTCCCGCGCTCGACCGCGCCCGATCTGCGCGAGGCCGCCGATCGCTTCGTCGCGATCACGCGGCGCCTGCTGCGCGACGTCAAGCCCCGCCGCGAACCACCCGTGGCGCAGTCGGGATCCTGATGGCGGAGCGCCGCTACCAGGCGGGCATGCCCGTCGACGACCTCTGCCGCGCCTGCAAGACCATGCGCCGCCATACTGTCGTCGCGGCTGATAGCGTCGGCGCGCCCATGCGCGTCGTCTGCGACTTTTGCGGCAGCACGCACAACTTTCGCGGCGGGGCGGAGCGCGGCGGGGCGGAGCGCGGCGGGGCGGAGCGCGGCGGGGCGGAGCTTGGGGGGATGGCAGGCGCGGGTGCGAGCGGCGCGGGAGCGGTGGGCAGAGGTGGTATCGGTGGTGGCGGCGGCGCGCGCGCGGCGCGGTCGGGATCGGGAGACGCAGGCGCAATGCCGCTCGTCAGCGAGCGCGAAAGGAGCCTTCCACGCATGAGCAGCGACATCGAGAGCGACGATCTGGAAATGCTGCTGCGCCGCGTGATGCGCGACGAGCTGGGACTGACGCCCGTCGTTCCCGCCGACAAGTGGCGCGGCGGCGACCTCGTCTTGCGTCCCGGCAAGCCCGGCCTGCAAGAGAAGTCGTGGCCCATCGAGACCTTCTTCAGCAAGATCGTCATGCTGCGCAATCGCCTGCGCGTCCTCGAGCAACAGATCAACGCGCAGGACGAACTTCCCGCCGACGCCAAGCTCAAACTGCAGGGCTACATCACCGCGTGCTACGGCTCGCTGACCAGCTTCAACATCCTTTTCGCCCGAGACGACGATCGCTTCAAGGGCAGCGGCGGCGACGACTGACGCGGGTGCCGCGGAGTGGAGTCAGGCCGCGCATGAAGCGGATGCGATACGCGCGCTGAGGCGCCGCATCGACCGAGCATGCGCTCGATGCAGCCGCCGGATGAGTGAGTCGAGCGGCGGCGGCGACACCTTCGATGGCGAGCGCTCGCCGCGGACATCGCTCAAACCGACCACCCCCGTGTACACGGGACCCCTCGTTTTGAGCGGACCGATGCGTCGGCGCTGCCTTCGCGACGCGGAGCGTGCAAGACGACTACGCCCGTGTACGCGATCGCTCAAATCAGGCACCCCCGTGTACACGGGACCCCTCGTTTTGCACGATCACCAACACGGGACCCCCGCTTTTGAAAGATGTCGGTGCGCGAGAGCGATCTACCTACAAAATATCTTTCAAAACCAGAGGACCCGTGTACACGGGACCCCCGCTTTTGCAAGATTCCGAGCTACGACGACTGCTCGCCCGCGGAAGATCTTTCAATTCGAGCACCCCCGTGTCGACGATCTTTCATTTCAGGGGGACCCGTGTACACGGGACATGCGGAGTTGAAAGGACCGCCGCGACGGCGCGGCTTTCGCGGCCCTGGCGACGCGGATCGTTCGATTCGACGAGCCTAGATGACGCCGATCGCTCAATTCAGGCACCCCCGTGTACACGGGACCCCTCGTTTTGAGCGGACCGATGCGTCGGCGCGGGTCTCGCGGTCCTGGCGACGCGGATCGTTCGACTCGACGAGCCTAGATGACGCCGATCGCTCAATTCAGGCACCCCCGTGTACACGGGACCCCCCGTTTTGAGCGATGCCTCGCACGGGACCCCCTGTTTTGAGCAGGCAGCGAGGCGAGTTCCTGCGCGCGGCGCGTGAATCGCTCAGATCGACCACCCCCGTGTACACGGGACCCCCTCGAATGAGCGATTCGCCCTCATTGAAGCGACCCATCGACGACGCGCCGCTCATTTCGACCACCCCCGTGTACACGATCGCTCAAATCAGGCACTCCCGTGTACACGTGACCCCTCGTTTTGAGCGATGAGCGACTCGAGCGCGCTGGACTCGCGCGGACAGTTGACCAACCACTGTGCGAGAGTTCGCGATCGTTTTCGGTGCCGTCTGCGTGGCGCTGGACTCACGCGCCCCACAATCACGCGACGTGCGATGCGTGCCGTGCGACGACGCGCCCCACGATCTCGCGCCCCAC
>CAZPJJ010000037.1:12856-16375 GCA_964586535.1 uncultured Acidobacteriota bacterium
TGCCGTGCGACGACGCGCCCCACGATCTCGCGCCCCACGATCACGCGACGTGCGACGACGCGCCCCCCGATCACGCGCCCCCGATCACGCGCCCCACGATCACGCACCGTGCGACGACGCGCCGCGGGCGAGACCCTTCGCGCATGGCGCTGTCGAAGCGCTCACCGCCAGCGACCGCCCCCCTTGCGCCGCCACTTCACGATCGTCGCTTCGCCGCGTCGCCTTTCCCCGCCGATCCGCCTCGCCTCCCTACCGCTCCGCCACCCGCCGCGACTCACCCACCCACTCGCCCTTCACGGCGCACACCCACCCGTCGCGGGCAGACGCTCGCCGCCAGTGCTCGCGGTGCCGTAGGAACCGGGGCCGTCGTCCAACCCCTGCGTGCCGCGATAGAGATAGAAGAACGCATCCCCCACGCCAGGCTGCTCGGCGTCCTCGAAGCCCAGCGTGTCGTTGTCGGGCGAGTCGTTCTCGAGGCAGACGACGGCGCCGAGGTCGGTGCCGGCACCACCGTCGCGTGCAAGCTCGGCGACGTCGCCGCGGATGATGTCGTAGCGCAGCGGCCCCGAGACGACGGGCCACGAGACGAGCGTCGGCGCGGCCTTGCCGATGCGGATCGAGGCGGGCGTGCGACGGTCGATGACCCACACCTCGGGCAGCGCGTCGGGATTGTCGCGCGTCGAGTCGCCGACGCCGGCGAAGACGGTCTGCGCTCCATCGCTCGATACGGCGAGCTGCGACGAGAAGCCGATACCGAAGGACGCGAGCGCCCCCTCGAACCCGCCGGCGCGCAGGCCGCCGATGCGCTCGATGCGCCCATCGGCGACACGCACGCGGTAGAGATCGACGGGACGATCGGGGTCGTCCTCGAAGAGGGGCGCGCTCGATTGGAAGGTCACCCACGAGCCGTCCGCCGCGATGCGCGGCGCGAAGGACGAGCCCTCCGCGGTCACGGTAAGCTGGCGCGTCGTGCCGGTCGCGGCGTCCCACAAGAAGATCTCGCCGTTACCCTCGGGATTCGTCCCGACAGGGTTCGCGCTCGAGGACCAGACGACCAGGCCGCCGTCGCCCGCGATGTCGGGACTTCCCGAGCCGACGGCGGCGTCGGCGGTCAGCAGCGCGAGCGTGAGTCCGTCGGCGCTCGCGCGCGCGATCTCGAAGGTGCCGTCGGGATTCGTGCCGTCGAGGTTGGCGCTGGTCTCGAAGACGACCCACGCGCCGTCCGCGCTCGCGCGCGGCGCGCGCGACTCGCCGGCCACCGCGCTCGTGATCTGCGCGAGGCCGGCGCCGCCCGCTTCGATGCGAAAGATCTCGCGCGATGCGTCGGCGTTGCCGCCGGTGAGATCGTCGACGGAGTCGAAGACGATGCGCCGCGAGTCCTTGGCGAACGACGTGCGCGCGGAGCCGCCCGCGCCGTTGGTGAGGCGCTGCAAGCCGGTGCCATCGACGCCGACGACATGGACTTCGCCGCCGAGCGTGAAGGCGATGGTCTGATTGTCGGCGGCAAGCGAGAGCGACGAGGGATCTTCGCCTGCGATCGACGTGACCTGCGCGACGCCGCTGCCGTCGGCGCCGACGCGCCAGATCTCGCCGCTGCCGAAGAGCGGATCGGGATCGTTGACGAAGACGACGAGCGAGCCGTCCGGCGCGATGTCGGGCGAGCCGTTGAACGAGTAGGTCGTCGTCGAGAGCTGCACTTTGCTGCCGCCGGTGCCCGTCATCGCGTAGAGCTCGGGATTGCCGTCGGGATTGCTGCCGCTGCCGAACGACGCGAGCGTGTAGAACGTCACGCGCGACCCGTCACCCGAGACCGTAGGCAGCACGCATCCGGCGACGAGTGCGGTGCTCGTCAGCGCGGTGAGGCTGCTGCCGTCGCGGTTGACCGACCAGATCTCGAAGTTGGAATCGAGGTTGGTGAACGGGAAGCGGTAGTGGTTGGAGAAGAAGAAGATCTTACCGCCGTCGTCGGTGATCGAAGGCGCGAGCGCCGAAGGCTCGCCGAACTCGAGGAGCGCGGTCGTGCGGGTCACCTGCACCAGCCCAGTGCCGTCGTAGCCGATCGCGAAGATCTCGGTCTGGTTGTCGGGATTGTTGCCGGTGTAGTTCGCCGCGGAGTTGAAGGCGATCCACGCGCCGTTCCCGGAGAGCGTCGCCGCCGAGGCGTCGAAGTCGATGGTGGTCGTGAGCTGGCGCAGATCGCTGCCGTCGGCGCCGATCGCGAAGATCTCGGACGAGCCGTCCGCGTTGCCGCCCGTGAAGTCGGCGGTGTGCGAGAAAACGATGCGCGCGCCGTCGTCGCTGATCGCGAGGCTGCCGGGCCGGCCGGTCGCCGCGGTCGTCAACTGCGCGAGGCCGGTGCCGTCGGCCTCGATGACGAAGATTTGCGGCCGCGCGTCGGGGTTGGAGCCGAGCGGATCGGTGTTGGCGACGAAGGCGACGCGCTGGCCGTTGCCCGCGAACGCGACCTGGCCCACCGACCCGGCGTTGACACGCGGGTCGTCGGTGAGCTGGCGGATCGTCGTGCCGTCCGCGCTGGCGAGGAAGAGTTCGGGGGAGCGGTCGGGATTCGCGCCGGTGAGATCGGCGGGTGAGGCGAAGGCGAGCCAGAGGCCGTCGTCGCTGACGGCGACGGCGCCGGTCACCCCCCCTGTCGCGAAGATTGTTGGCGTGAGCGTCCCGCTGACGGGATCGAAGCGCACCAGCCGGAACTCGTGGTTGGGGTTGGCGCCATCCTGGTTGGTGCTCGTCCCCGAGAAGACGACCGTCCCGGCGTCGTCCATGGCGCCCGGGCCGGCGATGCCCGTCTTGAAGTCGGAAACCTGGCGGACCACCTGAGCGAAGCTCGCGGGCGCGAGGATCGCGGGGAGCGCGGGGAACGCGACGAGCAGGCCGAAGGTGATGGCGACCGCGCGGCGGCGGACGGACGGGGAGGTCGTGATGCGCATGGGGATCCCTCGTGGATGGGCGTCTGCGGGACCCCGGAAGTCTACGGCGACCCTCCGCCCTTTGCGGCGTTTCGCACGGCTTCCCACGTGAGCGAGGCGGTGCGCGGCCATGTGAACTGCGCCGCCCGAGCGCGGCCCGCGGCCGCGCGGTCGGCCCTCGCCCGCGGATCCTCGAGGAGCTTGGTGAGGACGCTCGAGACGAGCTCCGCCTCGGGCTCTTCGACCCACAGAGCAGCGTCGCCGCAGACCTCGGGGAGGCTCGCCCGGCGCAGCGCGACCACGGGCGTCCCTGCGGCCATGGCTTCGAGCGCGGGCAGTCCAAAGCCTTCGTAGAGCGAGAGATAGACGACGGCGGCGGCTTCGGCGACCAGCGTCTTGAGGTGCGGCTCGGGCACCCAGCGCAGCCGCGCGAAACGCCCGTCGACGCGGCGCGCGCGGGCGCGCCCGCGGAGGTTGGGCGCGGGTGGGATCGTCGGGCCGGCAACGACGAGGTGCAGATCCGGGAAGCGCGGCGCGAGCTGCGCGAACGCGTCGACGATGACCTCGGGCAGCCGGCCCGTGTGGACCGCGCCCA
>CAZPJJ010000038.1:0-16244 GCA_964586535.1 uncultured Acidobacteriota bacterium
ACCCGTGAACTCGAACGCGATCTCGGGGTCTTCGCGCAAGAGCGCCGCGGCGTCGAGGATCTGCCCGAGGCCGTTCCAGCGCCCATGCGCGCCGACGTAGCAGACGCGAAACTCGTCACCCGCCGGCTCCGCCTCGGGGTCGCCCGCGTCCAGCATCCAGTCGTCGACGCCGTTGGGCACGAAGATCACTTTCCCGGGATCCCCGCAGAGGGCGGCCATGCCGTCGCAGATCCCGCGCGTGACGCCGACGAGGCGCCGTGCGCGCCGGTAGAAGAGATGCGAGAGCCAGAGCGCGGCCCGCGTCGGCAGCGCACGTTCGCGGAGCACGCCCGCAACGACCGCCGAGTCCGGCCACAGGTCGCGCGCCTCGAAGACGAAGGGTGCGTGCCTCAGCACGGCGGTCGTGAGCCCGGGGATGCCCGCGAAGAGCGGCGTCGATGACGCGTAAACGACGTCGGGGCGCGCGACGCGCACGGCGCCCGCGAGCGCAGCGATCGCGGCGTACGAGAGGAAATTCAAGATGCGCTTGCGAAAAGACCCGCGGATTCCGGCATACGACCAGACGCGCACGACGTCGATGCCGTCGATCGTCTCGCGCGCGAAGAGCCGCCCGCGATAGCGCTCGGGGACGGTCAGAGTCTTGTGGTTGACGGCACCCGTCACGACGGTCACGCGATGGCCTGCACGCGTCCACTCCCGGGCGAATTGGTAAGGCCGTGAGCCTCCCGGTTCGTCGGGCAGATTGAAGTACTGGACGAAGTAGACGACGTGCACGGTTCTCTCGTCAGCTCACACGGTCGATGGCGACCGCGTCGGGCGACACGGATCCGCCGACTTCTTTGCTCGCCTCGATCAGGAAACGCCTCAGCGGGTTGTCCCGATCGGGGTCGTTGTGCGCGACGAAGGGGGCGCCGGCGGCTTCGGCAGCCTTCGTCGCCGGCAGCAGCACCTCCCGTGCGGCGACGGCGTCGAGCGAAACGGGGTCGGTGGACGCGAGCGTGATCCCCGGTCTCGTCGACAACTCGGGCCTCGTCCGCGAACCGAAGCCGATCCACTCCGCGGTGACGACGTGCAAGTCGGGCCGCCGCACGGTGCGCATCCAGTGGCCCAGCGCCGCGCCCGTGTGGTGGAAGTCGATCGCGTCCTCTTCGGGCAGCATCGAGTGCACGGCGCTCTTGATCGGCCCGCCGCGGCGCTTCGCCCAGCGCCAGAGCGAGTGCGAGGACTTCATGCCGATGTAGTGCGTGTTGACGTACCCCTCGGGCTCGCTGCCCTGAAAACCGCAAGTCATGTCGACGATGCCCATCAGGTTCTTCACCGACGCGGTCACGCCGGCATAGCGGCTATGGTGGTTGAGCGAAGAAATATTGATCAGCCGCACCTTGCGCCCGGTGGCGCGCCCGTCGGCGAAGACGCCGTCCTTGAGATCGACGATTTCGCCGAGGTGCGGCGCGCGAAAGACCGGCCAGGTCATCGCGCAGCGCGCGCCCTCGGTCGTGACGTGACACTCGTCGAGCCACCACCGGTAGCCTTCGCCGCCACCGGGTTCGAGGACGCGGCGTCCGCCGCCCGCGTCGCCCTGCCACGGCTCTGGGTTCGGTCCGGCGTCGTGCCAGTGCACGCGCGCCACCTGCTCGATGCCGCGCTCTTGGTAGCTCTTGACGACATCGACGAGGTTGAGCGCTCCGTTCGGATCGTCTGTGGTCCAACCGCGAGAGAGGGGCTCCTGGAAGTGGTGGTTGTCGGCGACGATGACCTCGCCGCGGAACCCGCCCGGCAGACCCAGCACCGCGTCGATCAAGGAGCGCAACACGTCGGTGTTGGTCATGCCCTGGGCGTACCACTGCGCATTGACCTTGAAGACGACGATGTCGTCCGGACCGACGAGCGACTCGATGCCGCCCCAGCCGTCGAGCACCGCCGCCGCGTTGCGCGACGGCGAACCCGTTCGCGCGAGGACGACGCGCTTCGCCGCCTCCGCATCGGGGGCGCCCTGACACGCTTCGCCGTGCAACGGCGATGCGTCGCGGCCGCACGCCACGGAGGCGAGTCCGAGGCCGCTCACGGCGAGAAAACGACGGCGAGGGACGCTCATCGTCAGGCCCCCAACGCGGCCCGCTTGCGCTCGACGAACTTCTCGATGCGCGAGAGGCTGTCGAGGTTCTCCGGGGTGAGATCCTCATCGGCGATCTTGACGCCGTACTTCTCCTCGAGGAACGCGACGAGTTCGAGCACGCCCGTGGAGTCGATGACGCCCGTCTCGAGAAACGACGCCTCGGGATCGAGCGTGGCCCCCTCGTAGAAGAAGTTGGTGCGAATGAACTGTTCGACGTCGCTCTTGACGTTCACGCTCACACTCCTCGCGGGGGCGCCCTGCACCCGCGCGTCTTCCCCCCCCAACCCCGGATCGTTCTACGACCGCTCAGCCGTGGACGCACTGCCGCAATGGGAACTCCGCGAGATCGAGGCGCTTTCGCGCCTCGTCCCGGGCCTCGCGCCATGCGCGGCCGAGCAAGTGCGTCGTCATCATGCCGATGAAAGCCATGTTCTCGCGCTCGCCGAGCGCCTTTCCCGAAATCGCCTTGGCGAGCAGATACTGCGCCCGCGCTGGATCGAAGAGACCCGCCTCGCGTACCGTCCCCTCCGCAAGCAGGTCGCCCGCCATCTCGCGACCGAGTCCGTGCGTGAAGGCCCGCACGTTCGGGGCCACGTACGGGCGCTTGTGGCGCGCGAGGACCGCAGGCGGAAGGAGGTCAGCCACCGCTTGGCGCAGGATCCACTTTTCTTGCAAGCCGAAGAGCTTCAGCCGCGGGGAAAGGCGCGCGCCCAGTTCCACGATACGGTGATCGAGGAATGGGTAGCGCCCCTCGACGCCGTTGCCGAGACTCATGCGATCGCCCTGCGAGGCCAGCAGATGACCGGCCAGGAAAATTTTCATCTCGAGGTACTCGGCGCGCGCGAGCGGATCGCGGCGCTCACGAAGTTCCTGGCGGAAGAGCGCGAGCACGTCGGCGGGCGGATCGTACTCGGAGACCGCCGCGCGCAGCTCCGCGCCATAGAAGGCGCGGTTGCGCAGGCCGTTGCGCCACGTCGGCCGATGCGAAAAGCCGGGCTCCGCGGGATCCTCGATGCCCTCGCGATAGAAAGCCTCGAAGAAAGCGCGCGCCCGGTCGTCCGCTCCCGGCGCGAACGGATAAAGGCGCCGCAAGAGCGCGGGCCGAAGGCGCGAGGAGGGGCACTTCGCCCACCAAGCGCGAATCTTGGTCTCTTTGAAGAGATCGTATCCGCCGAAGACCTCGTCGGCACCCTCGCCGGTCAGCACCACCTTCGTGCCGTGCTCACGCACGAGGCGCGAGAGAAGATAGAGCGGCACGGGCGCGGTGCGCAGGATCGGCTTCTCGGCGAGCGCGACGACGGCCGGTAGCGCACCCGCGATCGACGCGTAGTCGACCGCGATCGAGTGATGCGTCGTCCCGAGCGCTCGCACGGCTTCTTGCTGCTCGCGGCTCTCGTCGTAATCGCGATCGGCGAAGGTGATCGAATACGTCTCGAGCGGCGTGTCCGTGATCGAGCGCACGAGCGCCGTCGCCGCCGTCGAATCGAGCCCACCCGAGAGGTACGCTCCCACCGTCACGTCGGCGCGCAGGCGCAGCGAGACGGAGTCCTCGAGCAGCGCCCGCAGACGCTCGCGCGCTTCGCCGGCGTCGTCGATGAGCGGCTCGGTGCCGGGAGCCGGAACGTCCCAAAAGCGCGTCGCTCGGGGCGGCGCGTCGGCCTCGATGGCCAGCAGGTGGCCCGGCGGCACTTCCGCGACGCCGCGCAGGATCGTCCGCGGCGCGACCGTCGTCCACAAGACGAAGACCTGATCGAGTGCTGGCGGGTCGAACTCGGGCTGCAAGCCCGCGGCAATCAGCGATTTCGTCTCCGATGCGAAGAGAAAGCGCCCGCCGAGCTCGGTCCAGTAGAGCGGCCGGATGCCGAGACGATCGCGGGCCAGGAGCATCCGCCGCCGCCGCGCGTCCCAGATCGCGAACGCGAAGTTGCCGTTGAACCGCGAGACACACTCGTCGCCCCACTCCTCGTAAGCGTGGACGATGACTTCGGTGTCGCAGTGCGTGCGAAAGCGATGGCCTTGCGCCTCGAGTTCTGGCCGCAGTTCACGGTAGTTGTAGACCTCGCCGTTATACGTGATCCAGATGCTGCCGTCCTCGTTGGACATCGGCTGCGCGCCCTGCGCGAGATCGATGATCGAGAGGCGCGCGTGCGAGAGCCCGACCGGCGGGTCGAGACGCACGCCGAAACCATCGGGACCACGATGGCGCACCGCCGCCGCCATCGCGGCGAGCTCGGCGTGCCCCGGGGCGTTCCTCCCGGAACGATCCCAGATCCCGGCGATTCCGCACATCCCTCAGGACTCCTGGTTGTCGAGGAGCTGCTCGTCGGGGACGGGCCGCAGCGGCTTCGCGGGCGAGCCCATGACGATCATGCGCGCGGGGACATCGCGTGTGACGAGCGAGCCCGCGGCGATGAGGGCGTCCTCGCCAACGGTCACGCCGGGCAGAAAAGTGACGTTCGCTCCCACCCTGGCCCCGCGCAGCAGGGTGACCCCCCTGTGGAACTTGAAGCGCTCTTTCGTCCGCCCGAGGAAATTGTCGTTCGTGAAACACACCTCGGGAGCCACGAAGCAGCCGTCGCCGATCGAGGAAAGCGCGGTGATGTAGGCCTCGGTTTCGATCTTGCAGCGGCGGCCGATCGAGACTTTGTTCTCGACGGTGACACCGCGGCCGATGATCGTGAACTCGCCGATCGTGACGTCCTCGCGGACGGTGGCGAGGTCCGCCACCATGACTTTGTCACCGATGCGCGCACCCCGGTAGAGGATTGCGCCGGCCCCGATCAGGCATGCGTCGCCGATTTCGAGTGGCGGCAGGTCGCGGAGCTGGGTCACGGCAGAAGCCGCGGCCTTCATCGGCAATTTGCCGAGGACGGCGTGGTCGTCGATGCGCACGGAGGCTCCGATCCGAGATCCGGGGTGAATCACGGCGTAGCATCCGATCTGGCACTGGCCGCCAATGACGACGCCCTCGCCGACGACGGCGCCGACGCCGAGGGTGCTGCCAGGTCCGATCTCGGCCGACTCGTGGACGAAAGCCGAGCCTCGAGGCTGTAGCCCTTCCATTCGCGATCACCTCACACGGGGCACCGTCCTTGGCGCCCGAGCGCGCTGCCGCCTCTCCGATCGCCGCGCGCAACGCAGGCGATCGTCGTCGAAATGCGCCGCCGTGGTGTCGATGGCGACACCGGCGGGTCCTCGCTCAGGCCTGGACCCGATTGCGCTCGAGCCAGGCGAGCAGCTCGGACTTCTTGTAGCGCAGCGACGAGGTACGGCCCGTTCCGACGCGATAGGCCGGCAGCTCGTTGCTCTTGGTCAGTTCCCAGAGCTTGGTGCGGCCGATCTTGAGGAACTCCTGCGCTTCCCGGCTGGTGAGGATTTCGTCCGTGCTGTGCTGCTCTTGAATTTCGGGAACCATCTCGTAGTCTCCTGTTGCTCCGGGTTCGTTCACGATCCCCGGGTTACCCTGGTGCGCAGACGTACCGGCACGCCTGCCCCGTGACGCACGACCTCCGACCCACGCCGGCGGGCCCCCGACCCCCGGCGTGTGGAGAGCGAGTCTTGACGGAAGCCTCTCGAGAGCTGTTGCTCCGGCTCGTGCGCGCCGACACCGACGGGCCCATCGCCGTCGGCGAGGACGAGTGGCTTCCCCTGGTGCGCCTGGGCGAGGCGCTGGACGTCCTCGGACTGGTCGCGCTCGCGGTGGCACGGCGCGACTTCGATCCCCCCGCATCCGTTCGCGGCAAGCTCGACATCGAACTCCGCAAGATCCGCCGCCATCACGCCTTTCACTTCATCGAAGGCGCGCGCGTCGCCGCGACGCTGCGTCGCGCGGGCATCGGCGGCGGAATCATCAAAGGCGCGGCGCTCTCCCGGCTCGTCTATGACGACGCCGCGGCGCGCTCGTTTCGCGATCTCGACGTGCTCGTGCCGCCGCGCGACCGCGACGCAGCCATCGCGGCGCTCTGCGCCGATGGCTACGCCGAGGATCCCGGCCCCGCCGCGCGGGCGGCGTATAGGGAGCATCATTTCCATGTCGTGCTGAGGGGGCCAGGAAAGCCCTTCGTCGAGATCCACTGGGCGGTCACGAGGCCGGACGATCCCTATCGCGTTCCTACCGAGTGGCTCCTCGCCGATCTCGCCGTGCTTCCTGGCACGGACGACGTTCTCGTCCCCCATGCGGATGCGCACGTATTGATCGCGGCCGCGTCGCTCATGCGAGACGGCTTCCGCGAGCTGAAGCCCTTGCTCGACATCGACCGGCTGGTTCGCGGCGGAGAGCCGTTGCGTTGGGACCGCATCGCGGCCGTCGCGGAGCAAGGCGGCATGGCGCGCGCGCTGCGAGCCACGCTCGAACTCTGCGCCGAACTGCTCGGCACTCCCGCCCAGGACGCGCTGGCGCACCTGCCCACGCTCGGCGGCGCGCGCCGCCGGCTGGACGAGATCTCGTTCCGGACGCTGCCGCTCACTCCAGCCGAGGAGGCCCGCGCGAACGACCTGCGCCTCGCGCAGTTCTGGCTCACGCCCGCGAAGGGCCGCGCGATCCGCAATTTCATCCTGCGCAACGCCTTCGAACGGGCGCAGCAGCGCGGCGGTGGCATCGGCGCCCTGCAGCGCGCGATCGGCGTCGCCAAACGCACGGCGCACTTCGCCGCCATGGCGGCGCATCAGGCGCGGTGCGCGCTCTTCGCGTCGCGAGCTTCGGCTCACGAGTCGCGCCGCGCCGCCCAGACCTGAATCTCGGGCGGCATGTAGGGCCGGTACTCGGGCACGAGGTTCTTCAGCGACTCCCGGATTCCCGCCTCGTCCATCTCGACGGACTCCCTGATGATCCTGGCGACGATCTCGTCGAGATCGGCGGGCGTCGTGTCCGCTCGCATCACCTTGAAGATCTTCGGGTGCAGCGTCTCCTGGCGGTGTTCCTTGGTGCCCACGAGCTCTTCGTCGAGCTTCTCGCCGGGGCGCAGCCCGGTGTAGATCACGGGGATGTCCCGTTCGGGCTCGAGGCCGTGCAGGCGGATGACTTTGCGCGCGAGTTCGTCGATCTTCACGGGATCGCCCATGTCGAGCACGAAGATCTCGCCGCTCTGCGCCATCGCGCCGGCCTGGATGACGAGGGCGACGGCCTCGGGGATGGTCATGAAATAGCGCCGCACCTCGCGATGCGTCACCGTCACCGGGCCACCACGCTCGATCTGCTTCTGGAAGAGCGGGATCACCGAGCCGCGGCTGCCGAGGACGTTGCCGAAGCGAACGGCCGTCGCGCACGTGTTCGGATAGCGTCCCGACTGGATGTAGAGTTCGGCGACGCGCTTGCAGCACCCCATGATGCTCGTCGGGTTGACGGCCTTGTCGGTCGAGATGCAGACGAGCTTCGAGACGCGGAAGTCGTCACAGACTTCGAGCACGTTGCGCGTGCCGAGGATGTTGTTGAGCACTGCCTCGTCGGGGTTGAGCTCCATGAGCGGCACGTGCTTGTCCGCTCCGGCGTGGAAAACGATCTGCGGACGGAAGCGCTCGAAGGTACCGACGAGTTTCCGCTTGTTGATGACGTCGCCGATCACCTGGAAGAGCTTCGTCTCTCCCAAGCGCGGGCTCAGCTCCGAGGCGATCGCGAAGATGCTGTTCTCACCGCGCCCGAAGAGCACCATCTCGGAGGGGTTGTAGCGCAGTACCTGCCGGCAGAGCTCGGCGCCGATCGATCCGCCCGCGCCGGTGATGAGCACGCGATTGCCGCGCAAATACGCCGCGACTTCGTTCGTGTCGAGCTCGATCTTCGGGCGCCCGAGCAGGTCCTCGATCTTCAGGTCGCGGACGTCCGAGAGCCGCGGCGAGCCGTGCACGAGACTCGCGAGATCGGGGAGGATCTTGATCTTCGCGCCGGTGCCGCGCGCGATGTCCACCATCGGACGGATGATCTCGGCGGTCGCCGAGGGGATGGCGATGAGGATCTCGTCGACGTCGTTCTGCTCGACGAGCCGCGGAACGTCCTCGCGAGTCCCGCGAACCTTGACCCCGTGAATGCGCAGCCCGCGCTTGCCGGGGTCGTCGTCGACGAAACCGACCGGGATCATTCCGAGCTTCTCGTTGCGCACCATTTCGCGCACGAGGTTTTCGCCCGCGTCCCCGGCGCCGACGACGAGAATGCGCCGCACCTGCGAGCGCTCGGCGGCGGGAAGGACGAGCGTCCGCAGCGAGCTGGGCAGATAAGCGAACGGCCCCTGCCCGATTCGCTCACGCGCGAGGCGCGGCACGAGCCGCACCAGGCCGCAAAGCACGAGCGTGATCAGAAAGTCGATGAGCATGACGCCCGTGGGCACGCGGATCGTCGCGATGTACCAGAGCGAGAAAAGAGCGAGCGTCGAGAAGCCGGCGCAGCGGAAGAGCCGGAAAAGGTCGTTGACGGACGAATAGCGCCAGAGCGTGCCGTAGCTGCCGAAGGCGGCGAAGATGACGAGCTTGGCGATGATCGCGAGCGGAAGCGCGTTCAAGAGGACGTCGAGGCGCTCCCCTTCGAGCTCGGTGCCGAAGCGGAACGCGAACGCTCCCACGATCGCGAGTGCAAAGATCAACGCATCGATCAATGCCTTCGAAAGCAATACCCAAGCCGGCTGGAGTTTCTGCCGCATCAGCGAGCCTCTCCGCCCGCGAGGGGTCTGGGAAAGCGCACGACCGTCTTGTCCGGGACGGTGCGCGAGGCTTTCCATCCCGCGTACGCACGCAGGACCGCCCGCGCCGTCAGGAGGGCGTCGTGACGCACTTTCGGACCGGACTGCAGGAGGTTCGTCCGCACGACGAGGGGGACCAGTCCGTCGAGCGCTGGATCGTTGGGATCGATACGCGCTGCACGCTCGGCGCGGTAGCGCTCCAGGACATCGTCGCGGATCGGATCCGTCGCGACGAGAACCGCGTCGAGGATCTCGCCGCTGGTGTGCGCCTGGATGGCGCGCACGTGATCGGAGAGTCCGAGTGCCTGCGTTTCGCCGTCCTCGGTCATCGCGTTGAGTACGGCGACGCGGAACGCCGTCGAACGGCGCATCGCGTCCGCGACTTCGGGGACGAGCAGATTCGGCATGATGCTCGTGAAGAGCGAACCCGGACCCATCACGATGATGTCCGCGCTCAGGATGGCCTCGACGACGCCGGGAGTCGGGGGCGGGTCGCTCGGATCGAGACAGAGCCGGGCGATCGTTCCCGTCGCTCGCGTGATCGCGCACTCGCCGACGATCTTCTCGCCGCTGGCCATCGTCGCGACGAGGCGCGAGGGTTCGAGCGTGAGCGGAAGAACACGGCCTCGCACGTTCAGCACTTCGCTCACGACGTTGATCGCGTCGAGGAAGGAACCGTTCTCTTCCTGCGCCAGAGCGGCGAGGATCAGGTTCCCGCAGGAGTGCCCCTCGAGCGTCTCGCCGGAGCGATAGCGGGTCTGGAAGAGGCGTGCGACGAGCGGGCGATTGTGGGAGAGCGCGACGAGGCAGTTGCGAAGATCGCCCGGCGAAACGACGCCGAGTTCCTTCTGCAAGCGCCCCGAGGAGCCGCCGTCGTCCGTCACGGTGACGATCGCCGCGAGACGGTCGACGTTCTCGTGATCCTCGCCGAAGAGCAGCGTCTTGAACCCGCGCAGGACCACGGGCAGACCCGTCCCTCCGCCAAGAGCGACGACTTTCACGTCCCTGCGGATGGTGTCAACGGTCCTCACGGTCGTAATAGCTCCCTCCGTACTCGTCGTAGCGGTAGTAGTAGCGGTCCACGAGCGAGTAGCGGACATCGTTGAGCACTGCCCCGATGACGCGCCCGGTCGTGATCTGCGCGAGCGCCTTGCGCACGATCTGCCGCGAGGTCAGCCCGGCGCGGATGACGAAGACGAGTCCGTCGGCCATCGAATTGAGAACGTTGGCATCGACGAAGCGCATCAGGGGAGGTGCGTCGAGAATGATGTTGTCGAAGCGGTCGCGAAGCTGCCGGAGGAGGCGCCGGAAGCGATCGGAGCGGATCACCTCGGCCGGCTTGTCGGGTGGACGGCCGGCGGGGAGGATCTTCAGCCGCGTCTGGTTGAGCGTCACGATGGCGGCATCGAGCTCGGCGCGATCCTCAAAGACGTCCATCCAGCCGATGCGGGGCTTGCTGAGCAAGAAGTGGTGCACACGCGGACGATGGAGGTCGACGTCCATCAGAACGACCTTGCGGTCGCGATCCTCGGCGAGTACCAGCGAGAGATTCATCGACGTGAGCGTCTTGCCTTCGGCTTCGCGGCTCGAGGTCATGACGATCGCGCGATAGGGGTGGTCGTCGCGAGCGCCCAGATGATCGATGTGGGTCGTCATCCGCCGATAGCGCTCGGTCACGGGGGAGCGCGGATCGACGATCGGCATGAGCAGCGGATTGGGCGCGAGATCGCGCGGAACGCGCCGCGCGGCACCTCCGGGGGGCGTCGACGGAGAGCCCGTCACGGCATGCTCGCCGCTCGTGTCCGCGGGTGGCTCGTTCGAGCCGCCGCCGATGGGGCCCCGATCGCGCCGACGGATCACGACGCCCTCCGCTCGCGAGCCGAGCGGCGTCGTGTGCTCTGGTCCGCCACCCGGTTCAGATCGGGAATGACCGCCAGGATCGGCAGGTCGATCGACGCGGCGAGTTGCTCTTCGCTCTTGAACGACTGATCGAAGACCTCCAACAAGAGCACGATGCTCACGCCGAGCCCGAGCCCCACCGCAAGACCCATGAGCAGGAAGAGCTTGAAGTCGGGGTAGTACGGCTCTTGGGGCGGTCGCGCTTCGTTGAGCACCGTGAACTGCTCGCCCTTGCCCAGCTCCTCGACCATTTCGCCGGCCTGCGCTTGCATCTCGCGGTTCCGCGCGGCGGCGTAGTCGGCGGCGAGCTGCGCCTCGAGCTGCAGCATGTTGTCGAGAGCGATCTGGTTGTCGGGAGTGCGCTCTTGGCGCGCCTGAACGGTGCGGTTCTCGTCCTCGAGCCGCGTGATCTTCGCCCGCGAGAGCGCGATCTCGCGTTCGAGGCGTGCCTTCTCGTTCTCGTACGCCATGCGGGACATCTGCTCGGGTGTCAATCCGGGCGTCCCGCCGCCCGGCGTTTCGGCATCCGATCGAACGCCCAATTCGGCCTGGAGGCGGGTGATCTCGGCGAGGAGGCTCGCCACCGCCGGGTGATTGTCTCGACGCCCCGCGGCGCGCTCCTCGCTCAAGCGGCGCTCCAACTCCTGGAGTCGTCCGAAGCGCGGATCGACCGCGGCGGAGCCCTCGACCGCCGCGGGAATGCCCCGCTGCAGTTGAAGCTCGATGTCCTCGATCTGGTCGTTCCAGTCGCGGATCTGCTGGCTGAGACGCTCGACTTCGGCGATGTTGCGCTCGAAGACCAGCCGGTTGTCGTTGGAGAAAGTATCCAACTCAAATTTGTGCGCGGCGCGGAATTGCTCGATGCGGGCTCGGACCTCTCCGAGCCTGTTCTCGATCTCGATCCGGTTGTCGCGCAACTGTGTGAGCGTTCCGGACGCGAGTTCGCGGCGAATCTCGGAATAGCGCTCGATATAGATTGCCGCGAGCTTGTTGGCGATCGCGGCGGCAAGCCGGGGGTCCGACCAGGAGACCTTCAGATCGAAGTAGCGGTTGCGCGGATTGGGCGTGAGGTCGATCGCCGCCTCGAGGCGCTTGGCGAGCTCGGGAAGGTCTTTGGGGCCGTTCGGCGTTCCCACGAGCTTGAGCTCGCGGTCGACTTCCTGGACGTAGCGCTCGGACGTGATCTCGGCCGTGATCGTGGTGATCTGATCTTGCGGGTTGCTCTCGACGATGGGGCGCAGCAACGCCTCGGAAATCGATTGCGGGCTCGTCTGGACGCGCGTCTCGGCCAGGTAGCGCTTGGGCACGCGGAAGTACGCCGCCGAGGCGAAGAGCAATCCGAGCAGAGCGGGAACGATGATCCACCATTTCCGGCGGAAGAGGATGTCGAGGTATTCCTTGATGAGCGGGGCCTGCTGCATCGGTGTCGGCCTCTAGCGTCGCGGAGCGTTGGGAGCGTAGCGAATGCCCGTGGCGGCGACCGTGCGATCGACCTCGAGGAGGGCTTCGGAATCGGCTTGCTGGTCGATGTAGTCGCCGCGGACGTAGACCCGCCAGCGCGGCGAGAAGGCGTAGGACCACTCGACGCCGTAGCCGAGCGTCGCGAGTCCGCGGTCCAGGCCGGTCAAGGGGTCGTTCTCGAGCGGGTCGCGCTTCGTCCACGTCGCTGCGGCGCCGATCGCGGCGCGCGGCCCGACTTGCCAGAGCAGCCTTCCATTCACGAAATCGTTGATGGAGACACCGCCCGTGCCCTGCGTCAGGCCTACTTCGCGGCCAGCCCCCGCCGTCAGCGAGAGCCGCGCTCCCAGGCGGCGCGCGATCGCGATGCGGCCGCTCTCTGTGGTCGGCGTGTCGTAGGGTTCGTAGTCGCCGAAGTCACGGACGTCGGTACGCGTGACGCCCGCGGCGATCGTCACCTGGAGCCGCTCGGGCGATCCAAAAGTGAATCCGAGCAGCACTTCCTGCGTGTCGTACTCGCCGCGCGCTCCCTCGTCGAAACGGGCGACGCGTCCGCGCAGGCCGATCGCCGTGCGCTCCGCGAGGTCGGTTTCCCATGCGAGTTCGGCCCCGATGGAGCTGGCGTCCTCGAGCGTCTCCGTCGCGCTGGAATCCGCGTCGTCGTCGTAAGTCGTACCGAAAGTATCCGCGGCGACGACCCAGCGGTGCCGCTCCGAGGCCGTGAGCAGGCCTTGAATGCGGGCCGCCCATGCCTCAGTGCGAACGACGCCGACGTCGATGAGGGCGTTCGCGAGGCCACTCTCCTCGAGGGAGACGCGCGCACGCTCACGGCTGTCCCAGGCGCCCGTGAAGTTCCAGGTCGCGCGCGGCGACTGCGTGAAGTCGAGGCCCGTCGTGAACGAGTGCGAGGCGTTGTCGAAATCGGAGAACTCGTCGTACGCCTCGTATGCGGGCGTGTACGCCAGCGACCAAGCGGTGCGAGGAGTGCGGGCCGTCAGCCCCAGTCGCACGGACGAACGCAGCGCGATGTCCGATTCGCTCTCGTCGTCGCCGATGCGCGGATCGTCGAGCTGTACGTTGTCGGTCCACGACGCGCTCACATCGACGATCGGCTCGAAACGCCACTCGGCGGCACGGACGTCCGTTGCGGTCGATCCTGCCGCCAGCACGAGCATACCGGCGACCGTCGAGAGAGTCGCGAATCGCTGGATCATTCGACCACCACGATGTCGTCGGCGTGCAGCCAGACGTTCTGCTCCGGAGCGCGGCCGTCGAGAACCTTCCCGTAGTCGATCTCGCGGCGGATCTGCACGCCGCCCGGACCTTCGCGAAGGATGATCACCTTGCCTTTGGCGAACTCGTTCGGCCCGCCCGCGATCGCGAGCAATTGAAGGAGGCGCAGCGGCACGACGGAGGGGACCGCTTGCTGGCTCGCGACCTTGCCCAGCACGTAGACGCGGTAGGAGTTGATCTCCCGTACCTTGACCGTGACCGTGGGACTCGTGTCGCGGAACTTCAGCAGTGCTTCGCGGATCGCCGCGGAGACTGCCTCGGGCGTGCGGCCCGCTGCCGCGACCTCACCCGCGAGTGGCAGGCTGATCTTGCCGTCGGGTCGAACGAGGCACTCTTCGCGCATGTTCTCTTCGAAGATGAACACCTCGATCACGTCGCCGGCGCCGATCGCGAACGCTGGCTTCTGTTCCGCGGCAGCTTCCTGCGCGAACCCGCTCGACGCCGCGATGATCATCACGAGCAATGCAGGCCAAGAGCGGCGAAAGAACGCGCTCTGCGACGGACGGGGAAGCGTAAGGCGCTGAATCATCGCGATTCTCCTCGGTGCGGCCGGCCGCTCCGAGCCTCGTTTCGGGACCGCCTCCCCGCGGTGCCCCCTGGCGGGGCGTGTCGAGGATGATGGCTACGGTCCAAACGGGCTCCTGTCAAGGATCAAGTGGGACCGAATTTGTCACGACTTGTTCCCGTGTGTCCGAAAACCGGCACGGTGCCGTCGGACAGGTGGTTGGTTTCTGAACCCCCCCCCCGGGAACTCGGAGTCGATGGCGGCGGCGCGCATAAGATACTGGCACGATCCGCACAGGGCACGGAAACCTAGAAAGGCTTTGGACCTACGCGCACCGGCGCGCGGGTGACCCTAAGCCCGGGAACCCGCTTCGTCCGCGAGACGGGGGAACTCGTGTTCAAGGATCGAACACGAGTTCGTCCGCGGGTGTTTTGCGGCGAGGAATGCCCGCCGGCAGCGAGACTTTCGAGAGACGACGCGATCGTCGGCGCGGCGGCCGAGGACGGTATACTTCGCCGAGCCGAACCCCGGGGGGGGCATCGACGTAGCGGGCCCGCGGCTTCCCGTGCGGCTGGATGGACGTGGCCCGGCAGGAGTTTTTGGAGACTCGCCAACGAGTTGGGGGCCAGGAATGACAGGTTTTCCGCGCACCGTGCTCAGTCTTAAGTGCGAGGACCTCGGGTCCGAACTCCTCGTGTTCGACGAGCATCGGGATGCATACCATCTGCTGAACTCGACCGCGCGCCTGGTCTGGGAGCTCTGCGACGGCAGTCACGACCTCGACCAGATCATCGCGGAGATCGCCCGGGTCTACCCGACGATAGCCCTCGAAACGATTCGGATGGACGTGGAACGAACGATCGAAGTCTTCCTGGAATCCCAGATCGTGACGTTGGCCGACGAACGCACCGGTGGGAGATGACAGTCCCGGGACGATCACGTAGGAAACATTGCGCGTTCCTTGCCTTCACCGTATAAGCCTGGGGACTATGGGCGGAATCGGTCCGCGCTATGGAGCAAAAGTCAGGGTTGTCGGAGGAAAGCGGTATGGAATACAAGCACGAGACGGTCCCGAGCGTGCATGTTTCCGGAAGCGAAGAAACTCTCGAGGCTCGCGCCTACGAGACTCCCGAAGTGCAGACCTTCACTTCGGAACAGCTTCTGGAAGTGCTCGGACCAGCCCAGGGTTACGGGGGGACTGGCAGTCCGGGACGCCGCAATGGCAACTCGGGTCGCGGGCACCGGCTTTTCCCGGGTCTCCGTTGATCCGCGCACCGCTCTCGCGGTGCCCACCAACAAGTTTGTAGCGCTGGCGCCGTCGTCCCCATGACGACGGCGTTTCGCGTTTGAGGAACGGAACGTGTCCGAAAGGGGGACGATATCGGCCTTCCCCCGCGCCTCGTCTCGCCAGCTCGGGTCACGATGAGAGCGTTTCCTTGACCACCCCCCACCTCCGCGCTAGCATCTCGCGTCGCTCGCAAGCCGCACCCGTAGCTCAATTGGATAGAGCACCTGACTACGGATCAGGAGGTTCGGGGTTCGAATCCCTGCGGGTGCGCCAGTCACGTCGATTCCGCCCGCGGCGGTAGCCGCGTTGCAGCTGGGATCCACCAAGGTGAGCGACTTTTCCCTTCAGGAATCCTCGGCACGGGACACGCACTTCATGCGCGTGGCCATCACCCTGGCTCGCGCCGCTGGTGCCGGCGGGGACGTTCCCGTCGGGGCGGTGGTCGTCGTCGGTGACGAGATCGTCGGCTGCGGCGGCAATCGCACGCTCGCCGCGACCGATCCCTCCGCCCATGCCGAGATCGTCGCCCTGCGCGAGGCGGCTCTGCGCTTGGGAGCGGCGCGCCTGCCCGGTTCGACGCTCTACGTGACGCTCGAGCCCTGCCTGATGTGCCTCGGGGCGATGATTCACGCGCGCATCGACCGGCTCGTCTTCGCGGCGGCCGATCCGAAGGTGCGGGCACTCGAGATCCTCGACTCGATCCCCCCCGATCGACCGGGCCTGAACCACCGTTTCGCCGTCACGGGGGGCGTGCTCGCCGACGAAGCCGCTTCCCTTCTCCGGTCCTTCTTTCGCGAACGGCGCTGATGTCCGGTTGGTTTTCTGCCGACGCCGTCATGCATAATGCCGGCCGCCTTTGACTCGGAGAGGTGACCGAGTGGCTGAAGGTGCACGCTTGGAAAGCGTGTGTAGGGGAAACCCTACCGTGGGTTCGAATCCCCCCCTCTCCGCCAGGCGCGACATCGCGATCTCGCGAACGCTGCGTCGCCCTGCAGAGCACCCGCCCGAGGTGCCGGCACG
>CAZPJJ010000039.1:0-16201 GCA_964586535.1 uncultured Acidobacteriota bacterium
GATGCAGCCAGTCCGCCGACCAATCGGGCGCCTGGTAGGCGCCGTGGCCCCAGATCGAGCCGAGCTGCTGCCCGCCCGTGGACTGCCAGACTTGCTGGCCGGTGAGGATTTCGTCCTTGGTCATCAGGACGTCGCCGTCCGCGGTGATGACGCGCTCGGGAATGGGCGGGGCTTGCCGGTAAACCTCGCGGCCGAAGAAGCCGAGGATCGTGAAGGCGACGACGAGCGTGATGGTGAGCAACCACCAAGAGCGCCTGATCGTGGCCGAGATGTTTTCCTGTGGACTCATGGTCTGGTACTCCGTCACTCGCAGAGAGCGCGCGGGAAGAGGACGTTGTTCTCGAGGTGGATGTGTTCCATCAGCTCGCTCTCGAGCCGCTCGAGGCCCGCGCAGAGCGAGTGCCATGTCGTGCAAACATCGGCGGGCGCTTGGTAGCCGTTGGTCAGCCGGCGCAGCGCGGCGAGTGTCTCGCCGTGGTCGGCGTGCTCTCTCTCCATGACTTGGATCGGCGCGCCCGCGCGCGGGCCGTGACCCGCGAGGATCATCGGAAAGAGGATCTGCTCCTCTTTCGCGAGGTGATCGTCGACGGCCTCTTTCGCCCGCGCGAGCGTGGCCGCGAGTCCGTGTGGACACGCGTCGTGATCGGCGTGGACGACTTCGACGGTCTTCGCGAGCTCGTGCAGCTCGGGGAGCAGAGCGCGCAGCGTCTCGTGGTAGCGAACGACGATGTGCTGGACGAGCTGGTCGAGCGGTGCGCTCGTCCAGTCCATCCCCGCATCGTCGGCCGGCCGCACGCGCTCGACGTCGGCGAGAACCTCGCCCGGATCGATGCCGCGTTCGGCGCAGGCCTCGGCGAGCGAACGGCGGCCGTGGCAGCAGAAGTCGAGCCCGCGCCGGCGCAGCAGCGCAGTCGAACCCGGGATCGTGACGGCGATGTCGGCGAGAGTGGTGTTCGTGGTGATCTGCATGAAGCCTCCTTCGAGGAGACGTAAAGCAGACGGCGTGCCACGAAGTTAAAGATATCGCTGGCATGGACTTACGAGATTGCGTTATCTTCTTGACAACATTCCTTCGTTGTCATGGAGACAACAGCGTTGTCGAACACACAGCAAGATCCCTGGTCCGCGTTGCTCGGGATCGCCCGCGACCTCACAGCCTCGCTGGCCGCCGAGGATCGCTACCAGCGCCTGCTCTCGGCGGTGCGCCGGCTGATTCCGGCGGATGCCGCGTGCCTGCTCCGGCTGGAGGGATCGGCGCTCGTTCCGCTCGCGGGACACGGCCTCGCCGACGAGGCGCTCGTCCGCCGCTACGAGCGGAAGGAGCATCCGCGCCTCGACGTCATCCTCGGGTCGCGCGAGCCGGTGCTCTTCCCCGCGGAGAGCGGGCTTCCCGATCCTTTCGACGGACTGCTCGAAGGCGACGCGCATGCGCTCTCGCACGTGCACGCCTGCCTCGGCTGCGCGCTCACGGATGCGGGCGAGGTCGTCGGCGCGCTCACCGCCGACGCCGTCGAGCCCCACGCCTTCGACGGACTCGACCGCGACATGCTGGCGACGCTCGGCGCGCTCGCGGGCGCGGCGATGCGCACGACGGCGCTCATCGAAGCGCTCGAGTCCAGGGCCGAGCGCAGCGGGCGCGTCGCGCGCGAACTCGAACGCAGCGTTGCCCAAGAGCGCGGCGGCGAGATCCTCGGCACGAGCGATGCCGTGCGCCGGCTGCGCCGCGAGATCGGGCTCGTCGCGCGATCGGATCTCGCGGTGCTCGTGACCGGCGAAAGCGGAACCGGCAAGGAACTCGTCGCGCGGGCGATCCATGGCGAGTCCGCGCGCGTCCACGAGCCGCTCATCCACGTCAACTGCGCGGCGCTGCCCGAGTCGATCGCCGAGAGCGAGCTCTTCGGTCACGTCGCGGGTGCGTTCACGGGCGCGGTCCGGGATCGCGCCGGCAAGTTCGAGGTCGCGGACCGAGGGACGATCTTTCTCGATGAGATCGGCGAGCTGCCGCTGACGCTTCAGCCCAAGCTGCTGCGCGCCTTGCAGCAAGGGGAGATCCAGCGCGTCGGTTCGGATCGCGTGCACCGCGTCGATGTGCGCGTCGTCGCCGCGACCAATCGCGATCTCGAGCGCGAGATCGAGAGCGGCAACTTCCGCGCCGATCTCTATCACCGCCTCGCGGCGTTTCCGATCCGCGTGCCGCCGCTGCGCGAACGTCGCGAGGATGTCTCGTTGCTCGCCGCGCACTTCGCTGACGAGTGGCGGAGGCGTCTCGGCGTCGGCCCGATTCGTCTCGGCGACGAGGCGCGCGCCGCGCTCAGGGCGGCGGCTTGGCCCGGCAACGTCCGCGAGCTCGAGAACGTGATCGGGCGCGGCGTGCTGCGCGCGTCGCAGGGCAGACGCGACGACAAGCAGACCATCCTGATCGGGCTCGAGCATCTCGACGTCGATAGATCGCCCGGCGAAGAGTCCCGTGCCGACCTTCACGCCGGCGCCCGGCCGCCCCGCGGCTCCGCGACGATCCCGCTCCGCGCGCGCGTGCTCGAGTACCAGCGCGCGCAGATTCGCGCTGCGCTCGCCGCACACGACGGCTCGTGGGCGGCCGCCGCTCGCGATTTGGGCATGCATCGCAGCAACCTCTACCATCTCGCGCGGCGTCTCGGTCTGGACTCGAGCGCCGAGAAGAACGCGGACTGAGACACGGCCTCCGATCTCGACTACGATCTGCGGCGGTTCGCGAGAACCGAGGATCGTCGCGTGCCCACCATTCTTCTCGTCGCGTTGGCCGGTGCCCTGGGCGCCGTTTCGCGTTACGCGCTCGCCGGCGCCGTGCATCGCTTTACGCGCACGGGCTTTCCCGTGGGCACGCTCGCGGTGAACCTGATCGGCTGCCTGCTCATCGGCCTGCTCATGCACCTCGTGATCGACAGGCAGTTGCTCGGCCCGGCCGCGCGCATGGCGCTCGGCGTCGGGTTTCTCGGCGGGTTCACGACGTTCTCCGCGTTCGGCTTCGAGACTTTCGAACTGCTGCGCGGCGGCAGCTTCAAGCTCGCCGCGTTCAACGTCGTGCTCAATGTCGTAGGCGGGCTCGTCGCGGTGTGGATCGGATTCGTGCTGCCCCGCGCCCTGCGCTGACGCGCCGGACGTGACGCCGCCGCGGCGGACGAGACCGCGGCACGAGGAGACCGGGCGATGAAGATCGAAGGTGAAGCGCAGCTCGTCCGCATCTTCATCGGCGAGAGCGACCGCAAGGACGGCCGTCCGCTCTACGAGGCGATCGTCCTGCGCGCACGCGAGCTGGGCCTCGCGGGGGCAACCGTGCTGCGCGGCCTCGAGGGCTTCGGCGCGGCGAGCCGCATCCACACGGCGCACGTGCTGCGGCTCTCGGACGACCTGCCGATCGTCGTCGAGATCGTCGACCGCGAGGAGCGCATCGCGGCTTTCCTGCCGGAACTCGACGCGATGGTGAGCGAGGGGCTGGTGACGATCGAGAAAGTGCGCGTGATCTCGTACCGGCACGGCCAGCGCGAGGCCTGAGGAATCGTCAGAGCCGCCAGATCACCTTGGCGACGAGCTCGTCGTGGCGCAGTCCCGAGGCGTCGTCGAGCGTCTCGATCCACTCGGGAAGCTCGATCTCTTCGCGCACGATCGCCGACTGAGCGCCGAGAGGCTCGAGGCGAGCGCACCATGCGTCCCACCACGGCGTGATGCGGCCCGAGACCGGCTCGATCACGATGAGCGAGGCGCCGCGGCGCAAGGCCGCGATGATGCCCTTGAGCGTTGCGGTGCGGGTCTCTTCGTCGAGTTCGTTCGCGGCCCAGCCGAAAGCGAACAGATGACCCGCGCCCGCGCGTGGAAGATCGCCGGGCAGCGCGCCGCGGGTCGCGCGCGCGTCGAGCAGGAAGTGGTCGTAGGTGCGCTTGGCCTCGCCGACGGCCCACGGCGACACGTCGAACCCGAGCACGCGCGGGCGCTCGGCCTGGCTCGTCGCGAGCGCGGCGCCCACGGCGCCCGTCCCGCAGGCGGCATCGTGGATCGTGCGGATCTGAGCGAGGTTCTGCGCGCCGATCGTGCGCAGCGCGAGGCAGGCCGTGAGGAAGTGCAGCGGCGCGAAGTAGCTCGCGAACGCGGCGCGCTTGCCCTCGCCGTGCAGCGCGCGGGCGGCATCCTTGCCGCGCACGCGCTCTTCGACGTAGTTCCACGAGAGTGCCTGCACGCCTTTGCGCACCTCCGCGGTTGTCAGCGGCGGCACGAAACGCGCGCGCGTCTCGTCGACCCACGCGTCGAAGAGGCGGCGCTGCGAAGCGTCGAAGAGAAGCTCGCTCACACGTCCTCCGGAAAAAGCACGACGTCGTGGACCGAGTTGCGGCCCACGAGCAGCGCGATGAGGCGGTCCACGCCGAGGGCGATGCCCGCCGCGGGCGGCATGCCGCGCTCGAGCGCCGCGAGAAAGGCCTCGTCGAGCGCGGGCGTCTCGCGTCCCGCCGCGCGGCGCGCCTCGCGATCCGCTTCGTGACGGCGGCGCTGCTCGCGAGCGTCGGTCAGTTCGTCGAAGGCGTTGGCCAGTTCGAGGCCGCGCGCGAAAACCTCGAAGCGCAGCGCGACGGGCCAGAGGGCGTCCTCGCGCACGCGCGCCAGGGCGGACTGCGACGCGGGATAGTCGCGCAGGATCGTCACGCGCCCAAAGCCGAGCACGGGCTCGACGCGCGAGAGAAAGAGCCGGAAGAAGAGATCGTCCCAGGTGTCGCCGCCGTCGCTGGCGATGCCGAGCCCGTCGAGCGCGGCGCGCAGCGCGCGAACGTCGCGCACCCGGGCGAGGTCGACGCCGGTCTCGCGCTGGACGACCTCGCGCACGGTGAGCCGCTCGGGCTCGAGGCTGAGGTCGCAGCCCGGCACGGCCGCGGGATCGACGCCGATCGCGCTCGCGGTCGCGCGCAGCAAGGCGATGGTGTCGTCTTCGATCTCGTCGAGCGTCCCCGGCGCGCGGTACCACTCGAGCATCAGGAACTCGGCGAGATGCCACGGGCCGGACTCGTCGCCGCGCCACGACGGAGCGAGTTGATAGATGCGCGAGGCGCCCGCGCAGAGCAGGCGCTTCATGTGCAGCTCGGGACTCGTGCGCAGCCAGCGATCCGGTCCCGCCGGAATGGCCACGAGATGCGGCTCGAGCCCGGGACAGACGACGCGGCCGGGAGTCTCCACCTCCAGGAAGCCGCGGCTGGCGAAAAGCTCCCGGATGCCCGCGAGAACGCGCGCCCGAATCTCGAGAAGGGCGAGCGGCGTCCGCGCGTCGGCGTGGGTCACGGCCGTCAGCGCTTGACGCGCTCGACGTAGCTGCCGGTGCGGGTGTCGATCTTGATCCACTCCTCGCGATCGACGAAGAGCGGCACCATGACCGTCGCGCCGGTCTGCATCTTGGCGGGCTTCATCGCATTGGATTTGGTGTCGCCTTTGACGCCCGGCTCGGTATCGACGATCTGCAGCTCGACGAAGTTGGGCAGGTCGATCGAGAGCGGCTTGCCGTTGTGCAGCAGCATGCTGACGGCGAGGTTCTCGGTGAGCCAGTTCGCGGCGTCGCCGACGTGCTCGCGATCGAGGGCGACCTGTTCGAACGATCCCGTGTCCATGAAATGAAGCTGGCCGTCGGCTTCGTAGAGGAAGTCCATCGGCCGCTCTTCGAGTTGGCAGCGATCGATCTTTTCGCCGGAGCGGAACGTGCGCTCGAGGGTGAGGCCCGTCGTGAGGCTCTTGAACTTGCAGCGCGTGAACGCGTTGCCTTTGCCCGGCTTGACGAACTGAGCCTCGACGACGAGAAAGGGCTCGCCTGCGATCTCGACCTTCATACCCTTGCGCAGTTCACTCGTCTCGTACACGGAACACCTCATCTGGATGAATCGGGAGCCAGGAGCCGGCGCGGACCTCGCGGGACCTTCGCAGGCGCTGCGGGCCGACACGCGTGGGGGAAGCCCCGAGCCCGGCGCATTATAGGAGTCATGGAAAGGCGTCACCAGTCGGCGTCGCGGGTCCTCCCGCTGCGGCAAGTCGCAGAGCGATGGGGAGTTCCGCTCGACGACACGGTCGCTGCCGCCGCGCGTCGATTTCCCCTGCGCTTCCCCGCCGACTACCTCGATCTCGTGCCCCCGGCGGGCGACCGGGACATCGTGCGCCTCATCGGCTGGCCCGATCGCGAGGAGGTCCTCCCGGACCCCGACGGCATCGCGGATCCCGTCGGCGAGCGCGCGCTGGTCTCGCACCCGCTCGTGATCCGCAAGTACGACGACCGGGTGATCCTCCTGCTGACCTCGCGCTGCCACTTCTACTGCCGGTTCTGCTTCCGCGCGGGCCATCGGCAGGATCCGTCGCTGGACGAGGTGCGTGACGCGATCGAGGCGATCGCTCGCGAAGAGCGTCCGGTCCGCGAGGTGATCCTCTCGGGGGGCGACCCGCTCGTGCTCTCGGACGCCTTCCTGGCGGAGGTGCTACGTGCGCTCGGCGACGTCCCTTCGCTCGAGACGATCCGGATCCACACGCGCGCCCCCGTCCACGAACCCAAGCGGATCACCGAGGAACTCGTGGCAATGCTGGCGGATGCGGCGCCCGTGCCGATCTGGGTGGCCATCCACATCACCCATCCCCGCGAGTTGCACGCGCTCCTCGACCGCGCCGTGGGACTGCTGCGCGACTCGGGCATCCCGCTGCTCACCCAGACGGTGCTCCTCGGCGGCGTGAACGACGACCCGCGAACGCTCGCGGAGCTATTCACCGGTGTTTACCGCCGGGGCATCAAGCCTTATTACCTCCATCATCCCGACCGCGTGCCCGGGACGGGCCGCTTCCGCGTGAGCATCGACGAGGGCCGGCGGATCGTGCGGGAGGTGCGCGGGCTCGTTCCCGGCCCGGCCATGCCCCTCTACGTCCTCGATCTGCCCGATGGCCGCGGCAAAGTACCCGTCGACTGGCTCGTCCGCGTGGACCGGCAAACTTGGTCCGTCGACCGTGGAAACGGAGCGGTCTCGACCTATGTCGAGCCCCTACATTCGTCCCTGCAGATCGACCCGACTGCAGAGGACAGGACTCCGTGAGCCACGACGAAGACTCGCAGATCGATCGCGACGAGTTCATCACCGCGCCCATCGACGAGAGCGCCGCGGAGCGGAAGCGTCTCTCTCCCCTCCGGATTGCCGTCGCCTCGGGCCTGCTTCTGCTGGCGCTCGGCGCGGGCGGCAGCGCCCTCTGGCGAGCGCGCACCGAGGACGCGCACGAGGCCCGGCTCGACGCGCTCTTGCTCGGGTCCGGTCGCGATCGCGCAGGTGCGTCGGTGCACGCCCGGCTCGCGGGCCGCTGGGTCGGCACCCTCGAAGTCGAAGCCGGGACGCGCGAGGCCGTCGCGCTCGTCCTCGAAACGCCTCCTCCCGAAGACGCCGAGATCGGGCTACGCTTCGTGCTCAGCGGCACGTCGTTCGTGCAGCGGGGCCTCGCGGAGTTCGACGCCGCGAGCGGCGTGGTTCGTCTCGCCGGTGACGCGCGCCTCGCGTCGGGACCGGACGAAGACCGGCCCCAGGTGCTGCGCGCCGTCGCGCCCTGGCGCGGCGCCCTGAGGAGGATCGGGGAGTGAACTTTCGTCTCGAGCGGCGCGCCCGCGGCGCCGCGTTGTTGGGTCTCGTGGTCGCTCTTCTGGGATCGCTCGCCTTTCTCACGGCGTGCGGCAACCGCTCGGAATCGCCGCCGGCACCGGAGCGCTCGGCGGAGCGCACGCCCGCCGAAGCGGCGGACGGGGGCGACGAGAGCCTCGGCGACCGGCTCGCGCGGCTCGAAGAGGAGATCCGGCTCCGCGAGGAGTTCGTGACGACCTACTCGCGCCTCCTCGACGACGTCCTCGTGCGCCTCGACAAAGCCTCGGGAACGAAGCGCTCCGAGGCGGTCGATGCGCAGGGCGATCCGGTCGCGCTCGAGACCGCGATCGACGCGCGCTTCGACGCCCTCGAGAAGCGCATGGCCTCGATCGCCAAGGAGCGCGAATTGCGGCAGGAGACGCGCACGAAGGAAACGGCAGAGCAGCGGGCGGCAAGCGAGAGGTTGCGTGGGGAGGCTCGGGCGGCACAGGAGCGCGTCACGGCTCTCGAGAAGGAGATCGCGATCCTGCGTGACCGCACGGCGCGCGCCGAGGAACGCGCCGCATCGCTGGAGAAGCAGAACGGCGCCTTCGTGATCGCCGCCTCGCCCGGCGAGCTCCGGGCGCTGCGCAAGGCCGACGTGGTGCGCAAGCGGCTCAACCTGGGCGGCGATCTCGAGATGTCGACGAAGGCCCTCGGCGTGGGCGCGACCGAGCGCACGATCAAGGCGATCGACGGGACCGCCAAAGTGATCTACCTGGGATCGCGCGTCGCGACGGCGCGCGTCGTCTCCGATCACCGCAATTACTCGGAGCTCTACGCGATCGACAAGAAGGACGGCCAGCTCGCGGTCATCATCCGCGATCCCATCGCCTTCTGGCGGGTGTCTCGCTATTTGATCGTCGAAGTCGAAGGATCTTGATCATCCTGGGACGGCGGCGCGCCTCCGCGCAGCGCCCCCGTCAGCTCGTCCAGTTTCGCCGCCAGCACGAGTTTCTCGCCTTCGCCGAGCGCGGCGAGGATCTCGCGCAGGCGCGCGACGTGCGGCGCGAAGGTCCGCGAAAACGTCTCGTCGCCCTCGCGCGTCAGCGCGACGATGAAACAGCGTCGGTCGTTGGGATGCATGCGCCGCTCGACGAGACCGCGCGCGGCGAGACGATCGACGACGCCGGTGAGCGCGCCCTTGGTGACGAGCGTGCGCGCAGAGAGTTCCCTCATCGTCATGCCCGGCGTGTTGCCGAGCGTCGCGATGATGTCGAATTGCGTCTGCGTCAGTCCCGACGGACGGAGCAGCCGGTTGTCGAGTTCCACGAAGCTCTGGTAGGCGGTGGCCAGGGCTCGGAGCAGCACCAGGTCCGGGTCCTTTCGCTTGGGCGCTTGGGATGGCGAGAGCGTCGATGTCATTCTCGGGCGCTCCTCAGCCGCCGTACTCTGCAGGCATCGTCGAGCGCGAAGCCAGCGCGAGGGCGATGGCGATCACGACCGGAATCAACGCGACGACGTTGACGACGACCCACGACAGCCACGGCGCTGCACGGCGTTCGAGCAGCTTGGCGGCGAGTGCCGCGAGTGGTACGGACGCGATCCACGCGAGCGCGGCGCTGCGGGGCACCTCGGCGAAGAACGTTCCCGCCGCGAGGAAGAACACTCCCATCGCGACGGCCGGAAGCGTGACTCCCGCGATCCATCGCGAGGCACGGCCGCCCCAGGCCATGAAGAAGACCGGCGTCAGCGCGAACGCGAGTGCGCCCACGAGTTGCCCGAAGAGCGCCGTGCCGCCAAGCACGAGCGCGACGGCGAGTCCGCCGCTCGAGCCCGCGAGGACCGCCGCGAGCGCGGAGGGCTGCACGCGGGCCCGCAGCGATTCGGCGCTGGCGTGAACGAGCACGAAGGCGGCCGTCAGCGCAAGCGTTCCGGCGATCGTCTCGACCGCGGACCACGAGTGGCGCGCGAGCGGCGCCAGCATCGCCATCGCGAAGAAGAGCCCGAACGCGCCGCGCTGGAGCCAAGAGTAGAGCGGCCGCGAGACGGCGACATCGGCCGCGGCGAGAGGGATGGCCGCGAGGGCGACGACGAAGCCCCACGCTTGCGCGCCCGCGGGCGGCCACGGAGGCGTGCCGATGATGGCGACGTGTCCCGCGACGTAGCCGAAGGCGACCGCGGAAGCCGCGAGCGGAGGTGCGCCCCACTCCTGACCTCGCGAGAGGAGGATGAGAACAAGCACGAGCAGCGTCGTGGCAACGAGCAGTGGGGCGACCGCGCCGGCGATGGCAGTCTCGAGCATGGGCACTCCTCCTTCGCTCCGGGATTCTTCGCGAAGGACGGGGCCCGTCACTCGTGGCGCGGGCCCCGTCGACAAGGGCCTACTTCTGGACCGCCTCGACGTCGATGAAGAGCTCGACCTCATCGCCGACGGCCGCCGGCAGTCCATAGTTCATGTTGAACTCGCTGCGCTTGATCGTCGTCTTCCCCGAGAAGCCCACGAGCGCTTTGCCCTCGCGGTTCTTACCGGTACCGACGCGCGTGAGTTCGAGTGTGTGCGGCTTCTTCACGCCGTGCAGGTCGAGCGTTCCCTTGACCGTGAACACGTCGCCCTTCTTGCTGACCTCGGTGCTCTTGAAAGTCGCCACCGGGAAGGTCTTGGCGTCGAAGAAGTCGGGGTTGCGCAGGTGCTTGTCGCGATCGGGGCTGTTGGTGTCGACGGACTCGGTCTTGATCTCGATCGTGACCGACGATGCGCCGGGGTTCTGCTCGTCGAGGGCGATCGTTCCCGAGAACTGGTTGAACCGGCCCCAGGTGAACCCGGCACCGAGGTGCTTCACGCGGAAGTGGATGCCCGAGTGGACGGTATCGACGACAAAGCTCTCCGCGGCGCGAGCGACCGAGGTCGTTGCCGCTCCGAGGGCGGTCACGGCGAGCAGGCTGACAAGGACGAGACGGCGCATGGGTCGAGACTCCTTATTCGCTTTGCTTTTGCTCTCCGACGAACGCGACTCACTCGATGCGCGCAGCCGGCTAGGCAACACGAGGAAAGTCTACATACGAACTAAATTCGCGCCACGAGAACCTGCTGAATCGCCGGGCGTGCCGGTCGATGCCGCTCGGTAAACCCCTGGGCGGCGCCTTGTTCAGCTCGCGGCGGGGCTCGGCGGCGGGATCGGTTCCGCGCCAGCCTCGATGGACGGCCCCCAGCTGGGCAGCGACGGATCGAGCCGATGGAGGAACGCCACCGACCAAGCACGCCAAAGCAGGACCACGGGAGCGGTGACCATCGAGGAAATCCAACCGACCACGAAGGCCAGGACGAGCAGGATCGGGACCGTCACGATCAGGAGTGGCGGGAAAGCGCCGGAAGGAATCGCGAGCGCGATCATCAGGAGCACGGGCCAGATCCAGATCGCGCAGGTGAGCGAGAAGCAACAGCAGAGCGCGAGCACTCCCACGATGCTGGCGATGAAGCGGGCGATCGCGTAGATCACGAGAGCTCCCGGATTGTCGATGGTCGTTCTCCACGCTCTGCGCAGACCCGCGCGCAGTCCCACGTTCGCCGCCCATCCGCAGGGCAACACGAAATCGTAGAGCCACCAGTCGATGAGGGATACGGCAACGACGACCGGAATCAGCCAGAGCAGGGACACGACGAGCGCCACGGTGAGCGCCGGCATCTCGCCGCGCCAGGCGTCGAAGAGGACCGGAATCCAGACGAGGAGCACGGGAAGCATCAGCACGAGGGCGATGACGAAGAGCCCGCAGCGCGCGAGGAAATACGATCCGCCGAGACGGGCCGTCCGTCCGAAGACGCCTCGTACGAGAGGCTTTCCCGCCAGGACACCTTCGAGCAGGACGAGCCGGAAGCGGCTCGTGAGATAGACCCAGAAGAGGGCGAGCACGAGGACGACGAGCACGATCGCGACGATCACCGCGATCGCCATCGGCTGGGCGAACTCGCTCATGACTTCTTGTGCCCGCGAGGACGAATTCCCTCTGGCGCCCGTCGGGACGTTGACGTTGAACCCCCCGCCGAGCGGGCTCGCGAGCAGGATGATCAGCCCCCAAGTGGCCCACCCTGCCAAACTCGCCCGCGGCGCCGTGAAGAGCAATTCGACCATCCAGCGCCAAGCGTCGGCAAAGCCGTCGAGAGCGGGAGAGAATGCATCGGGTCTGCTCGGTGTCGGTACGGTAGCCACGCTGCCTCCTCTCACCCACCGGGGGACTCCACGATACGACGTCCCGCGACCTGCGCGGGGATTTCGACGACTCACGGAGCTCGCGGCGGATGCCGGCGGGACAACGCGCGAGGAGAATCGACCGATGCCGCTCCTGGACATTCACGATCGACCGTTCGAGAACCGCAAGCCCGAGGCGCCGGTGGGCCGCCTCTTCGTCGAACGCTGGTCGCGTCGCGCGATCGCGGACCGTCCGCTCTCGGGGGCGGAGCTCCGTACGCTCTTCGAAGCGGCGCGCTGGGCGCCCTCCTGTTTCAACGACCAGCCATGGCTCTTCGTCTACGCGGTCGATGAATCCGACCGCGAGCGCTTCGCGTCACTCCTGGGCGACACGAACCGCACGTGGGCATCCAAGGCCCCGCTCTTGATCTTCCTCGCCGCACGACGCGCTTTCGCGCGCAACGGCAAGCCGAACGCGTGGGCCGACTTCGACGCGGGCGCGAGCTGGATGGCGCTCGCTCTCCAGGCGCACACGATGGGACTCTTCGCGCACGCCATGGCCGGATTCGACGAAGAGCGCTCCTACGACGAGCTCGGCATCGATCGCGCGACGCATCGTGTGATCTGTGCGATCGCCGTCGGCTGGCCGGGCGACGCGGAGAATCTCCCAGAGGCGCTGCGGGACCGCGAAGCGCCCTCGGATCGCAAGCCGCTCGCCGAGGTCGCGGTCCCCGCGTCGCGGGTTCGCTGAGCGGCGCATGACGGAAGGGCCCACGCGTCGCGAGCTCTGGCGCGCGCGCCTGCGTGCGCTGGCGACGCCCGCCTTCGCCTGGGACATGGTGATGGTGGGCATCGCGACGCTGAATCTCTATCTCATCGTGTGGGACTTCGCGTTCCTCTGGATCCGGCCGCTCGCCCTCGATGTCGCGCCCGCCCTGGTCGAGCTCTACGACCCGGTGAAGGGCATCGTGCCCCATCCCGTGACCACCGGAATCCTCGAAGCCGCCGACGACGCGCGCGAGGCGATCGCCGCGAACGACGCCTCGGCACTCGCGAGCGCGCAGAGCCAACTCGTGCGCCTCTCGCGCCGCATGATCGAGGAGGATCCTTTCGCGATCTCGGCGCAGTCGCGATCGCTGGTGCTGATCACGCGCACGATGGGCGAGACGGTCTACGGACGTCCGATCGAGAACCCAGCTCATCTTTCGTTCGCCGAGCGCTCCGCCGTGGCGGAATTCTTCTGGACGGGCGAGGACGACCTCCGCGTGCGCCTCGACCTCTTCGATCGGACGATGCGCCCTCTGCTCGAAGAGAACTTCTCGCGCCAGTACGGCATCGACGGACGATTCGAGGATCACTTCTGGAAGCTCGATCTGCCCTTCTTGCTGCTCTTCGTCCTGGAGTTCGGCGTGCGGTGGAGGCTCTCCGTTCGCCGCCGCGAATACGGGCGCTGGTATCTCTTCCCGATCTTCCACTGGTACGACGTGCTGGGCATGATCCCCACCAAGCACCTGCGCGTCTTCCGCCTCTTCCGCATCGCCGCGATCTACATTCGGCTACGCCGCAGCGGCGTGTCGATCTGGGGCCGCGACATCATCACGCGGGTCGCCGAGTACTTCTACGGAATCATCGCCGAGGAAGTCTCGGACATGGTCGCGCTGCGCATCCTGCAGGAGACCCAGGACGAAGTGCGCGACGGCACTCACGTGCGCATCCTGGCGCGTACGCTGGGGCCGCGCCGCGACGAGATCGAGCGGGTCGTCGCGCGCCAGATTCGCGAGGCCGTGGCGCGAGGCGAAGTGCAAGCGCGGCTGCGCTCGCTGCTGCGGCCCGGACTCGAGCGCGCCGTCGACGAGGCGCGCTCGTTGCGCAGCATTCCGCTTCCCGACTCGATCCTGCGCCCGCTCGTGATCGGCGTCGGCGAGACCGTCATCGAAGACTTCATCCACACGATCACGGCCACCGTGGATTCGGTGGAAGGAGCCCGGCAGCTCGAGGGGCTCGTCGGCTCCGTCATCGACGCGCTCACACGGGATCCCGTACGCGAGGAAGTCGAGTACCTCGGCCGCGAGATAGCGATCGCCATCCTCGAAGAGATGAAATCCGCGGTTCGCGTCAAGAAGTGGGCGAAGGGCTGACCAGGCCTGTCGCGTCCGCCCTGCTCATCGCACCCGCGCCCTCGAAGACGATTTCGTGATGAGGGCGACACGGATTGACTCTCGCGGCGATCAGTCGCGAACGCACTCGGACGACACGGGAGCAGAGGGAGGGTTGGCCTGACGCTTGCTCAGGGTCCGGCACGAGGTGCCCGTGAAGCCAGTTCACGCCCTTATCGTCACGCTCTGTTTGGCCGGCTTCGCGCCGGGTGCGGCCGTGGCCACCGATGCGCCGCCTCGACCCGCACCGGCTCCTGCGGTCGATCGCGTCGTCGCTCGCTCGTCCTTCGTCGTACGCGCCTCGCGCTTCGGCCTCGGCAAGAGCTACCGCGTCGACGTCGCTGCTGCGCTGTCGGGGCTCGACGGCGTGCTCTTCGTCGAACTGGATTCGCCGCTGCGCGCGGCTCTTGGCGTCGAAGCTCTCGATGTCTCGGTGCGCCTCCTCGATGCCGACGATAGCGAGATCGAAATGCTCCAGGCGCGGGTCCAGGACGGCATGCGGGCCTTCGCCATTTCGTTCCGCCTTCCCTCCTCAGGTGCTTACCGCTTTCAGCTTCAGGACGACGGCCTCGACGCCGGTCCAGCTCGCGTGCGCATCGAACCCGGCGGCTGCGTCGAGATGGCGATCGACGCCTTCATCGACACCGCCGTCGTCACGAAACAAGCCTCCGTGAGCTGAGATTCTCCGTCACGCCTCCACCCTCCCGCGCGGGCCCGCGACTCCGGTCGCGGGCCTTTTTTCGTCCCCTGGCGTAGGCCGCGACGGACGGGGACGCTGCACCGAGAAAGCGACGGAAGCGGATGACCGCGTGCGATCAGCGGACTCGGGAGCCGTCGTTCGCGGCCAGGAGAACGCGGCCGATCTCTCGTACGAGAGCCTCGCCAGAGACGGGTTTGGAGACGTAGCCGTCCATGCCCGCCGCGAGGAAGCGCTCGGCATCTCCCGCGACGGCGTGCGCCGTGAGAGCGATCACGGGGACGCGCACGCCGAGCTCTCGCTCCCTCTTGCGCCAGATCGACACCGCGGTGAGACCGTCCATGGCCGGCATCTGGATGTCCATGAGCACGACTGCGAAACGTTGCCGGTCGAGAAGCGCCAGCGCTTCGGCGCCGCTCGTGGCCGTCGTCACGCGGTTCCCGGCGCGCTCGAGCATGCGTCTCGCCACCAGTTGATTGATCGGGTTGTCCTCGACGAGAAGGATGTCGAGATCGGTCCCTCCGTGCGCTGTCGCGCCGCGGGACGCGCGGGGACGTTCCTCCGGAATCTCCGAGTGGGCGCCGCCGCCGCGATCGACGGGAATCGAGCACGAGAACGCGGATCCCCGCCCCGCCGAACTCTCCAGACTCACCTGCCCGCCGAGCGCCGTGGCCAGCGTGCGCGCGATCGCGAGTCCCAGCCCCGCGCCGCCATGTTGCCGCGTGGAAGTGCCGTCCACTTGGGCGAAGGGCTCGAAGATGCGTGCGTGGTCGGCGGCCTCGAGGCCGCAGCCGGTATCGAGGACCGTGGCCACCAGGCGACGTCCGCTTTCGTTACCGCCTTCGCAGCCAAGTTCCACGGCGACCCCGCCGCGATCCGTGAACTTGATCGCATTGCCGACGAGATTGACGAGGACTTGGCGGAAGCGCCCCGCATCGCTCGTGATCGCGTCCGGAACGTCCGCATCCCAGCGTCCGAAGAGATCGATACCCTTCTTGGCGGCGAGCGGCCGCAGCGAAGCCACGACCTCGCGCAGGATGCCTCGCGCATCGAAGGGTGCGTGCTGGATCTGCAGCGCCCCGGACTCGATTCGCGAGAGATCGAGCACGTCGCCAATCACGCCGAGAAGCGCGCGCCCTCCCTCCTTGATGACCGAGACGCACTCGAGGGCACGGGGCCCCAGGGTTTCTTCCTCGAGGAGTTCGGCCATCCCGAGCACGGCGTTGAGGGGTGTACGAATCTCGTGGCTCATGTTCGCGAGGAACGCACTCTTCGCGCGCGTGGCGGCAAGCGCTTCCTCGCGCGCCCGCACGAGTTCGCGCTCGATCCGCTTGCGCTCGGTGAGATCCGTCACGACCGCGGTGACGCCCTCGAAGGCGCCGTCGCGATCGAAGAGTGGAGAGGCGTGAACGAGCACGTCGATCCGCGAGCCGTCGCTCCGCCTCATCGCCGATTCGTAGATCGAGCTCGAAGCCGATCGCTGACGCTGCGCGCTCAGGCGGCGGAAGCGGTCGAACTCGTCGGCATCGACGAACTCGGCGAGACTCCGGCCTTGCAGCCCATCGCGCGTGGAAC
>CAZPJJ010000040.1:0-16041 GCA_964586535.1 uncultured Acidobacteriota bacterium
ACGCGACGAGCGTCCATCCCGGGGCCGTAGCTCAGCTGGGAGAGCGCGTGACTGGCAGTCACGAGGTCAGGGGTTCGATCCCCCTCGGCTCCACCATCTACTGTTTGTAGAGATTGTAGAGAACCCGCCGGTCCCGAGAGGCGCGCGGGGCTCGCCTGTGCCCGAGCCTCCGGGCCGGTGCGACAGCCTGTTTCTCTCCCGTGACCGCCGGTGAGTCCTCGCCTTCTCAGCACTCCCGGCGCGATCAGGCACTCGAGAAGTTCCACGGGAGTTCCGCGGACGCCCATCAGATCCGACCGTTGTGTCTCACCCTCCGGCGCTCGGCCTGGCTCCAAATCCGAGAATCGGTAGCCAGCGTTTCCACGTGTAGGGTGTAAGCCGCTGGTTCTGGTGAGGAGTTCACGAGGAGAGCGTCTGGCCGGGATCATGAGGGCGACCGGAAACACGGGTGCGAGGGTTGGTTCTTCGATCCGGTTGGGAGTATCTACCCGAAGGGCGACCGGAATTGGGATGTGCAGCACATCGATGCGAAGCACGAACTTCCGCAATTCGTCGCATGCACGGCCATGGTTATCGAGTCGCCGCTGGGAGGCGACCGAAGGAGATGGTGGTCATGCCTAAGTACTTGGCGATTTTGTCGTCGTGCGCGCTTCTCGTCGCCATGAGTGGGTGCTTGTGCGGCGAGAGCGAGTACCGCTCGGTGACGGATGGGCCGTACACGGTCTACGTTGTCTATCGGAGCTGTGGAGCGACGGATTCGGGTGCGACTCGGGTGAAGGTGTCGACAGGTTGGCTTCCCTGGCAGCAACGCCGCACCGTTGTGGGGCTGGATGGTCCGTGGCCCGACCTTCGTCCGGAGTGGATTGCCGATGTCTTGGTCATCAGGGTTCCGCACGGCGGGAACGTGTTCGAGGACTATGCCGATCAACTTCCTTTTGAGGTGAAAATAGTGTTCGACATAGAAACCAATTCTTGATACGAAGGTGCTAGCCCGTCCCTATCAGGGCTTTCGTCTGCTGGGCATCGGCCAATGTGGGAAGCCCATTTCGTTGCCGTGAGAAGGCGAGGCGACGAAAGAGTCGAGAGCGATCGAGGCGCCGCTTTCGTCCCGTCATTCCTCGATCACGATTTCTTCCGCGGGCTCGCGCAGGTTGTAGCGCGACGCCATGACCGCGCCGTACGCGCCGGCGTTGTCGATGAGGATGACGTCGCCGGGAAGAGTCTCGGGAAGCAGACGATCGCGGCCGAGGATGTCGCCGGTTTCGCAGATCGGGCCGACGACGTGCCAGGTGCCCGCGGGCGGTTCGTCGAGGCGCGTGAGATTGACGATGGGGTGCCAGGCGCCGTAGAGCATCGGCCGCACGAGCGAGTTCATGCCGGTGGCGAGGCCGATGAAGCGCGTCGCGCCCTTGCTGCGGACGAGCGTGACGGGGGCGAGGAGGACGCCCGCTTCGGCCACGAGAAAGCGCCCCGGCTCGAGGCGCAGCGTGCGCGGCGCGATGGCGCGCGCGAGCGCGGCGAGCGAGCGGCCGAGCGCGGCGAGGTCGAGGCGCGCCTGGCCGGGGCGCTGGGGGATGCCGAGGCCTCCGCCGACGTCGATCCAGCGCACGTCGGGGAAGACGTCGACGAGGGCTCCGAGGCGCGCGCCGACTTCGTTCCAGGCGTCGGGATCGAGGATTCCGGAGCCGACGTGCGCATGGAGGCCGACGACGCGCGCGCCGGTCTCTCCGGCGGCGCGCGCGAAGGCAGGCGCGTCGTCCTCCGGGAGCCCGAACTTGGCGTGCGCACCCGCGGTACGCACTTTGTCGTGATGGCCGCGTCCGCGACCCGGGTCGACGCGCAGCGCGATCTCGGCGCCGCGCGCGGCGCTCGCCGCGAGCGCGAGGCCCTCGACGCTGTCGAAGGTGAGCGTGGCGCCGAGCGCGCGGGCGCGCTCGTACTCGTCCGTGGGGCAGAAGTTGGGCGTGAAGAGCACGGGCGTCGCGGGGCCCGTGACAGCGCGGACGCGCTCGATCTCGGCGAGAGAGACGCACTCGAGGCCGAGGCCCTCGCCGGCGAGCGCTTGGAGAATCGCCGGATGTGAGTTGGCTTTGATGGAGTAATAGATTTCCGCGCCGGGCACGGCGGCCCGAAGCTGGCGCGCGCGCTCGCGGACGGTGGGCAGGTGATAGACGTAGCGAGCGCGGCCGTCGGCGACGGCGTCCTGGAGGCGCGCCCTTTCGCCGCGCCACCAGCGATCGGCGCCGCGCTCGGCCGCGGTCGCGGCGGCGACGAAGGCGCGGCCCGCGAGATGCTCCCATGTCGGGCCGAGGCGGGCGTCGTCGGCGGCCCCGCCGAAGAGCAGCGCGTGCAGGCGCGTGACGAGCGCGCGCGCGTCGGCCTCGTCGACGACGAAGGCGAGGTTGAGGTCCTGGGCGGAGTTGCTGACGAGATGCACGGGCCGGTCGCGAAACGCCGCGAGCGCGGGGCCGACGTCGTGAAGTTCGCCGCGCAGGCGCCGGCCGACGATCGAGACGACGGCGCAGGGATGGCGCGTTTCGACGCGCCCCCATTCGGCGAGCCGTCCGACGAGGCGGGCGTGCGTCTCGCCTTCGACGCCGCCCGGCAGCCGGTCGAGCGTGACCGTGACCGCCGTCTGCGAGGTGCCGATGAGGTCGACGGAGATTCCCAGATCGCGGAAGGGCTCGAAGACGCGCGCGAGGTAGCCCGGCTCTTCCCACATCGCGATCGAAGAAAGCGAGACGAGCACGACGCCGGTGCGAAGCGTGACGGCGTTGACGGCGGGGTGGTCTTCGTCCTCGGCGACGATCTCGGTGCCGGGGAGCGCGGGGTCGAGCGTCGATCGCAGGCGCACGGCGACGCCGTGCTCTTCGACGGGGTCGAGGCAGGGCGGATGGAGCACCTTCGCGCCCGTCGCGGCGAGCTCGCGGGCCTCGGCGTAGCCGACGCGGCGAATGAGGCGCGCCGAAGGGATGGTGTGAGGGTCGGCGGTAAAGAGCCCCGGGACGTCGGACCAGAGCTCGAGCGCCTCGGCGCCGGCGAGTGCAGCCAGCAGCGCGGCGGAGGTGTCGCTTCCGCCGCGGCCGAGCAGGCACGTCTCGCCTGCCGGCGTGCGCGCGATGAAGCCCTGCGTGAGCACGACGGGCGCGCCATGCGTGGCGGCGTCGAACGCGTCGGGATCGCGGCGCGTGGCGACGCGCGCGTCGAGGTAGGTCGCATCTTCGCCGGGCACGCGTCGCGGACGGCTGACGAGCAGGTCGCGCACGTCGAGCCAGTGCGCAAAGACACCGTGCGCCGCGAGCGCCGCAATGCCCAGCCGCGTGGACGCGAGTTCGCCCGCCGCGAGCACGCGCGCGACGAGCCGCGGCGGCGCCTCGCCGGTGAGCCGCACGCCGGAGAGGCGCCGCTCGACCTCGTCGAGGACAGCCACGACGGGTGCGAGCGCGTCGCCGTCGAGGCCGAGATCGCGTGCGAGCGCGTCGTGCTGCGTGCGGACGGCGGCGAGCACGTCCTCGCCGCGGCCGTGGCGCGCCTCGTCGACGGCGCGCGTCAGCGCGTCGGTGACGCCTTTGAGCGCCGACGCGACGATGACGACACGCCGATCCTCGGCGCGCAGCGCGCGCGCGCGGTCGGCGATCGTCGCCCAGCCCTTCGCGGTGGCGACGGACGATCCTCCGAACTTGATGACGACGATGGGTAGGGCGGGTGAGGCGCTCATGGGCGCGGAGAATAACATGTCAAGAATGAAGATTTTACGGGCCTGGACGGAGAGGGGCGAAGCGAGGTTCCGCCCACTGCAATGTGCACCCGGACCTGCTCGTCCCGGCGTTGAGCAACCCGTCTTTCTCTACTTGGCCGCGGCGCGCTCCTTGGCCTTGAACGCGATGATCGCCGCCTGGGTGCGGCCGACCATGGCGTGCGGGGCATCGCGTCCGCAGAGGCCCTTGCCGAGGGCGGAGGGCTCGCAGAGCCCGCGGCACCAGGAGACCTGATGGCCGTTGAGCGGGCAGTCGATCGTCTTGGAGGCGCGCATGATGGCCCGGCCGCGCTGCTTCTTGGGCTTGAGCAGACCCATCGAGGACTCCTTCCCGTTGCCGTCCCCGAACGATAAGCCGAGCCGGCGAAATCCGCCTTGACCTTGGGTAAGAAAACGAAGAGCGCGGGGGCGACCCCGCGCTCTTCAGGTTCGGAGCAGCGACGGAGGGATCTAGAACGGGCTCACGCCGATTCGAATCGGGAGACCGGTGTCCTTCCAGGACGTCGAGTCGGCGCCGGGGGCCTGGACGATCGTCACGCGGCCGGGGAAGCCGCGATAGCCGAGGTACTTGTTGCTGTAAGTGTTGCCCTCGAAGCCGCCGTTGCCGTCGACTTCGCTCGGCTGATCCATCTCGTAGAGCTTCTCGAAGAGCGTCGGATCGAACTGCGCGACGCAGCCTTCGCTCCTTCCGCCGCTGCGGCAGAAGAAGATCACGATGTCGACACCGTCCTCGTTGGCGAGCTTCTCGACGGCGGTACGGAAGTTGATGAAGTCGGGACCGTTCGGGACGCTCTTGCCGGTCGTCTCGTCCCAGAGCTGATAAGGGATGTTCTTGGCGATCGGAGTCAATTTGACGCTGGCCACGTCCTGGACGCGGATGTAGCGCTTGCGGCCGCGGTCGCGGTACTCGTAGAAGAGCCCGCCGATGGTCAGCTTCACCTTCCCGAGGTCGGGGACGATCTTCGCGCCGGAGATCAGCGTGAATTCGTCAACCTTCGCGGGCGCGCCGACCCAGTAGATCTCGGCACGGGTGCGAACGTCGACGAGGGCGATCTTCTTGGAGGCGCCGGTTTCGGGGTCGGTCTGGGTCATCAGCGCATCGAACGCGGCTTCCGCCGAAATGGGTGTCGGCTTGAAGGGATCCTGCGCGAGGGCAGGGAGCGCAACGGCGATGACGAGTAGCAGGGCTGTGATGAGGTGTCGGGTGCGGAGCATGTGTGTCTCTCCTCGTGTCGGGTACGGGAACGGAGGGATCACCAGGGTCCGCGGCCAGCCGGCTACCGGACACGGCAACGACTCAACGGCGCACAGCGCGACCGGAGCCGTGTCGGAGGTTCGGAGTCGAGGTCGTGAGACCCCGGAGCACGCGGATGCTGGCACAAGTACGAGAGGCAAACGTTGCTGCGTTTACGATTAAATAATGTGAACGATTCGTGCCATTTTTCAATTTCTACCGCGTCCATTCGGGTTCGCAGTGGACCGGTGGTTACCGCAAGGCTAACGGCGTAACGGGACGCCGGAATGCTCACGGCGGGGAGGGAATCAGAGCCTGCGCTCGACGGGAATCACGACGGCTTGCAACGTCGCGTGCGCGGGCTTCGCGTCGCGGAACTCGCGCAATTCGGCGAGGAGTGCCTCCAGACCCTCTTCGTTGACCTGTGCGACGACGACCGCGGCGTTGCCCGGGAAGACCTGCGTGCCGAAGTGCTTTCCCAGCTTGTCCTTGCCGTCGACCATCGGGTAGCGCACGTACTCGTCGATCGCATGGCGGTCGAGGAGTCGCTCGATCGGGCCGGCGTACTCGAAGGGAAAAGTGATGTGGACGAGTTTGATCGCCATCACGCGGCCTCCGTCGTCGCGCGCGTGGCGCGTCCCGCTCCGAAAGCCGCGAGGATACGCGTTTGGGCCGCATCGAAGATCACGTAGAGCACCGGGATGACGACGAGCGTGAGTACCGTGGATGCGGCCATTCCCGCGGCGACCGAGACGCCGAGCGGCGAACGCGCCTCGCCTCCCGCGCCGTAGCCGAGGGCGATGGGCATCATGCCGAGAATCGTCGAGATCGCCGTCATCAGCACGGGGCGGAAGCGCGTCCGCGCCGCCTCGAGCGCCGCATCGACCACGGGACGGCCGCGCGCGACGAGCACGTTCGTGTAGTCGATGAGCAGAATCGCATTCTTCGTGACCATGCCGAGCAGCATGATCAGGCCGATGAACGAGAAGATGTTGAACGTCATGCCGAGCAGGTAGAGCGAGCCGAAGGCGCCGATCGTCGCCAGCGGCAGCGTGAGCAGGATCGTGAACGGATGCAGAAAAGACTCGAACTGCGCCGAGAGCACGAGATAGATGAAGACGACGCTGAAGGAGATCGTGATCGTCAGATAGAAGAACGATTCCTGAAAGACGTCTGCTTGGCCCGCGAAGTCGTAGTCGAAGCCCGCCGGCAGCGTCGACTCGATGTGCGCGGTGAGCTTGTCGAGCGCGTCGCCGAGCGCGACGCCGGGCGGCGTCGACGACGAGATCGTTACCGAGCGCAGGCGGTTGTAGTGGTGGATCTCGGAAGGGCCGATCGTCTCCTCGATCGTGACTACGCTCGAGAGCTCGACGAGCTCGCCGTTCGTGGCGCGCACGTAAAGCTCGCCGAGGGCGGCCGGTACCATGCGGCCGCGCGTCTCGATCTGGGGGATCACGTCGTAGCGCTCGCTCGAGCGCTCGATCTTCGAGACGTCTGGTTCGCCGAGCAAGAAGCGCATCGTATTGGCGATGTCGGCGACCGAGATGCCCATCTGCGAGGCTTTGTCGCGGTCGATCGTCACGCTCAACTGCGGCTTGTTGACTTTCAGGTCGCTGTTCACGCCGGCGAACTCGGGTTGGCCGCGCATCCAGCCCATGACGTTCTCTTGCTCGGTGGCGAGCGTCGCGAGGTCGGGGTGCTGGAGGACGACCTGCAAAGGCGGACCTGAGGGGCCGCCGTCGCTGCGCTCGATCACGAACGCGCGGCCGGCAGGGAGCTTCGCGAGGCGCTGCCGAAGGTCCTGCATGATGTCGAGCTGATGCCGCTCGCGCTCCGCGCGCGGCAGGAGCCGCAAGAAGACGATGCCGTTGTTGACTTTACCCGGTCCGCCTTGCGAGAGCCCGATCGCCGCGAACTGATGGCGCACTTCCGGCATGTCGCGCAGGACTTCCTCGATCTGCCGCGTGTAGGCATCGGTCTCGCGCAGCGTCGCGCCCTCGGGCGTCTCGAAGATGATCAGGAAGCCGTCGCGGTCGATCGTCGGCGCGAACTCGACCGGGAGCGCGAAGAACGCCGCCATACCGATCGCGAAGGCGGCCAAGCCCGCGGCGACGGTGACGCCGCGGCGCCGGAACGCCCCGCGCAGGAGCTTCTCGTAGAGTCCTTCGATGGTGCGCAGATGACGCTCGGAGAGGTCGAAAAGCCGGTTGTGCTGCGTTTGCGCGCGCAGGATGCGCGAGCAGAGCATCGGCGTCAGCGTGAGCGCGGTGAGCGTCGAGGCGAAGACGGTGAAGGCGACGGTGAGTCCGAATTCGTAAAAGAACCTGCCGATGAGCCCGCCCGTGAAGGCGACGGGGACGAACACGGCCGCGAGCGAGAGCGAGTTCGCGATCGCGGGGAAGGCGACTTCAGTCGCACCGAGGCGCGCGGCGGGCCGCGGCTCCGCGCCGCTCTCCATGTGCCGGTAGGTGTTCTCGAGCACGACGATCGCGTCGTCGACGACGATGCCGATCGCGAGGATCAGCCCGAGCATCGAGAGCGTGTTGAGGCTGAATCCCATGACCTGCATGAGCGCCAGTCCGCCGAGCAGCGACGTGGGAATCGCGATCGAGGTGATCAATGTACCGCGCGGGCTGCGCAGGAAGAGCAGCACGACGAGCACGACGAGAATCGTCGAGATGAAGATCGTTCCGACGAGGTCGTCGATGCTCTCTTGCACGTACTCGGAATTGTCCGTCGCGATGTGATACGTGATGCCGGGAGGCAGCGTCGGGGCGATCTGCTTCATGCGGGCGAGGATCGCCTGCGCGAGCTCGACCGCGTTCGCGTCGGACTGCTTGACGACGCCGAGCCCGACCGAGGGTTCGCGCTTGAAGCGTGCGACGACGCGGTCGTTCTCGACGCCGTCGACGGCCTGGCCGAGATCCGCGATGCGCACGGGCACGCCGTCCCGCTCGACGACGATCAAGTCGTTGAGCGGCCCGGGCGATTCGAACTGGCCCTGGATCTTGATCAGGAACTCGCGCTGGTCGCTCTCGACGCGGCCGGCGGGGATGTCGACGTTGTTGGTCTGGATCGTCCGCACGACGTCCTGGACGGTGACGCCGTGCGCCGCGAGCTTGGCCGGGTCGAGCCGTACGCGGGCCGCGTAGGCGCGTTCGCCGCCGATGAGGATCTGGCCGACGCCACGGACGTTCTGCAGCCGCTCCTTGATGAAGCGGTCGGCGTACTCGGTGAGGCGGACCATGTCCCAGCGGTCGTCGGCGGTGAGCGCGATCCACATGATCGCCTGCGCGTCCGGGTCCTGTTTGCGGACGATCGGCTCCTCGATGTCGTCGGGCAGGTCGCGGCGTGCGCGGTCGACGCGGTCGCGGACGTCCTGGGCCGCGACATCGATGTCGCGCCAGAGCTCGAATTCGGCGGTGATCGTGCCGACTTCCTCGCGGGCGGTCGACGTGAGCGTCTTGAGGCCCTCGATCGTGTTGATCTCTTCTTCGAGGGGCTCGATGATCTCGGTCTCGATCACCGAGGGCTCGGCCCCGGCGAGCACGATGTCGACGCTCACGATCGGGAAATCGACGTCTGGATTCTCGCGCACTGGAAGCTGGAAATATCCGTAGAAGCCGAAGATCGCGATGATGACGAAGAGGACGATCGTCAGCACGGGGCGGCGAATGCAGAAATTCCAGATCATCGCCTCTCCCGTCTACGCGCCCGGGGCGGTCGAGAGCACCGCCACCGGCACGCCGTCGGCGAGATTCATCTGACCCGCGGTGACGACCACTTCGCCCGGCGAGAGGCCCGAGACGATCTCGACGAGACCGGGCTCGCGGAGGCCGGGCTCCACTTCGCGGCGGCGCGCGATGTCGTTCTCGACGACGAAGACGATGTAGCCGGAACGAGTCGCGACGAGCGCGCGCTCGGGCACGACGGCGCGGTTCTCGCGTACGTCGAGCACGACTGCCGCGTTCGCGAACGAGCCCGGAGTGAGCGCTTCGTCGTCGTTGACGATCTCGGCCTTGACGAGGAAGGAGCGCGTCGAGACGTCGATCGAGGGGTCGATGTAGGAAAGCTTGCCCAGGAAGACGCGGTCGGGATGGGCGGCGACCTTCACCTCGACGCGCTGACCCTGGGCGATCCGGGCGCGGTGCCGCTCGGGCAGCGCGAGCGCGATCTCGAGCATGCGCGACGTGTAGACCGTGGCGAGCCAATCGCTCTCTTCGACGTAATCGCCGACGTCGACGCGCGACTCGGAGATCTCGCCCGTGAAGGGTGCCGCGACGACCGTGTCGGCGAGGCGCTTTTCGGCGCGCGCGATCTCCGCGGCGAGGCGGTCGGCTTCCGCCTGCGCCGCCAGGTACTCCGTCTCGGCGGTATCGCGCTCGTCGCGGGACGCGGCACCAGCTTCCGGCAGCGACTCGTAGCGGCGATGGCGGCGCTCGGCGTTGGCGAGCCTGGTCGCGACGGCAGCCGCTTCGGCGCGGCGCGCGGCGAGCTCCGCTTTGATCGCGCGATCGTCGAGGCGCACGAGCGGCGCACCGCGCCGGACGGTCGCGCCGTCCGCGAACTCGACCGCAACGACGCGCCCCGCGATCTCGGGGCGTACCTCGACCTGTTCTTTGGCGACGAGCGTGCCGATACCGCGCACCGCCTCCGTCAGCGAGCGCGTCTCGACGGCGAGAGCCTCGACGGTGACGGCCGGGCGCGGAGCGGCGGCGCTCTGTGGGCCTTGGGAGCAGCCGGCCAGGAAGCCGGGAACGAGGGCGAGAAACGCAGCCAAGCGCGTGGACGTCAGCATGGGTGTCTGGCCTTTCACGGTTCGCGGTTCCAATCGCCGCCGAGCGCGAGGACGAGATCGACGCGCGCGTCCCAGAGGTCCTGGCGGGCGGCGGCGAGCTGATCTTCGGCGTCGAAGCGGCGGCGCTTCGTTTCGAGGAGGTCGAGGAGATCGGTCAGCCCGGCGTCATAGCGCATCGTGGCGAGGCGCTCGGCTTCGCGCGCCGCGGTGACCTGCGCGACGAGATGGTCGTGGCGCTCCCAGAGCGTGCGATCGCGGACCAGCGCGTCCTCGACTTCGCGAAGCGCGGCGAGAACGACCGCGCCGTACTCGGCGGCCGCGGCCTCGGCGCGCGCTTTCGAAGCGTCGACTTCGGCGCGCAGCGCGCCGCCCTGGAAGATCTTCTGGGCGATACCGCCGAAGATCGACCAAACCTCGCTCTGGCTGTCGAGCAGATCGGCGAGGCTGCCCGACTGGAAGCCGGCGCCACCGCCGATCGATAAATCGGGATAGAGGTCGGCGAGCGCCACGCCGATCTCCGCTTGGCGCGTGCGCGCGACGAGTTCGGTTTGCTGCAAGTCGGGGCGTCGGTCGAGGAGCCCGACCGGGAGGCCGGCGGGCGGGCGCTCGCGCGGCGGATGCAGGGCGAGGCCGGCGCCGGGCGCGGCGCCCGTTCCGGGGCGCCGTCCGACGAGCACGTCGAGCGCGTGGCGCGCGGCCTGGCGCTGCTCGACGAGGCCCGGTTCGCGGGCGCGGCTCTCCGCGAGATTGTCCTGGGCGGCGCGCAGCGAGAGTTCGTCCGCGAGTTCGCTCGTCACGCGGGCCTGGACGAGGCGCGCGGTGGTCTCGAAGGACTCGCTCCGCTCGCTCGCGATCGCCAGGCGCTGATCGAGGCTGGCGAGCAACGCGCGCGTGCGGACGACCTCGGCGATCACGCTGTGGACGACGGCGCGCTCGGCTGCTTCGCTCGCGAGAAGGCGATACCACTGCGCCTCCTGCTGGCGGCGCAGCTTGCCGAAGAGGTCGAGCTGCCAGCGGACGGAGCCCTCGACGGTGTAGGTCGTCGTGCGCACCGAAAATCGGTCGCCGCCGAAGTCGAAGGTTCGCTGGGCGCGATCGACGTCGAAGGCGGCTCCAGCTTCCGGGAGCCGTGCCCCGCGGGCGGCACGGAGTCCCGCGCGAGCCTCGAGCACGCGCGCGGCCGCGACGCGCAGGTCCAGGTTGTTGTCGAGGGCCTCGCGTACCAGCGCGGACACGTCGTCATCGCCGATCTGCGCCCACCATTCCGCGACTACGGGTTCGGCATCGGCCTCGTGCGGCGCGGCGCCGACGAAAGCATCGCCGGGTGCGACGGGCACGGGCGGACGCACAGCCTCGGGGCCGAGCGTGCACGCGAGCGACGCGAGCACCGCGACGCCCGCGAGGACGGTGCGCTTCGTCGCGCCTCTCATGGCTTTTCCTCCGCACGGGGAAGGAGCCCGTGGAGCAGGACATCGAGGATGTCCCCGGCCTGTGTTTCGAGCGTGGTGGCGCGTCCCGCGAACGCGTTGACGAAGATCGCCCCGTAGAGCACGTCGTTGATCACGTCCAGCATGCGGCGCACGGGGATCGGGCGGAGCCGTCCCTCGTCGATGAGGCCTTGGAGCAGGAGTTCCCACTTCGCTGCATTCGCCTCGCGGTGAGCGAAATATGTCGGCTGCTCGCGCTCGGGGAACTCGGCGCGCTCCTGCATCAGCAGTTCGACGAGATGCGGATGGCGATCGAAGAACGCGAGGTAGGCCTGCACTCCCGCGCGGATGCGGTCGAGAGGGTCGTCGAGCAGGGCGATCTCCGCTTCGATGAACGCCGTGAGCCGACACATGCCGCGGTCGACGCACGCGAGAAAGAGGCCCTCCTTGCTCGCGAAGTGTCGGTAGATCGTGCCCTTTCCCAGGCCGAGTTCGTCGGCGATGACCTGCACGTCCGTCTGGCGGTATCCGCGGTCGGCGAAGACCCGCGAAGCGACCGAGAGGATCTGGTCTCGGGTCTGGTCGGAGCGAGCGCGCGTCGTGGGGGTGGCCGGCTCGGTCGTCATAGGTCTCCATCGCGTGCCATCGAGCGGGATCGGAGGCCGGACGGACTAGTCCGTCCGATCCGCGAAGGCTAACTTCGTTCCTGCGAACCGGCAAAGCGCGCGCCCACCCTTCTCCTCCCTAGGAAGCCACCCACCTGGGGACAGGCGACTTAGGGGGACAGGCGACTTAACCCGCCTGTCCCCCTAAGTCGCCTGTCCCTCTAAGTCGCCTGTCCCCCTCATTCGACTGTCCTCGTGGGGCGGGGTTACCATGGGGTTAGCCGGCTCCATCCCCGAAGGCACCCGCTTCGAGGTTGTCCGTAAGTGGAGGCCGCGATGAACTTTTTTCGTCTCTTCGCCCTGGGCGGTGTTCTTGCCGTCGCCCTGGCGGGCATGACGGCCGTCGTCTTCTCGTCCGATCCTGCCCCGACGCCGCCGCCCTCGATCCCCGAGCAAGCCAAGGCCCAGGTCAATCCCTTCGCGGGGAACGCCGAGTCCATCGAGTTCGGCAAGACGATGTTCGAGGCGCAGTGCGCGATGTGTCACGGCAAGGCCGGCGACGGCAGCGGCGATCTCGCCGCGGCGCTCAAGCTGACCATGCCGAGGTTCAACGACCCGCAGGGCAAGCCGCGCCGCACCGATGGCGAGTACTTCTGGATCGTCTCCGAAGGCTGCGGCACGCACATGCGCGGCGAGAAGGCGCGTATGCCCGAGGAAACGCGCTGGCACCTCGTGAGCTACGTCCGGACGCTGGCGGGCAAGAAGAGCTGACGACACCGCGTTCGCGGGCGCCGCTGACAGAAGAGATCGTGCGATGATCCGCGTCGCGCGGCGACGGAAGAGTGCGCTCCCCGAGCGCGAGGATCCGGCGCGGGCGCGATTCGGGGGCGGTCGTCGTGATGATCGGATACGTCGCCAATACGGACTTCGATTGGTACTCGTTCCTGGCTTCTCGACCCACGCTCGATGAAGTGAATTTTTGGCAGCCGTCGGGCAGCCACGACTTCCACGCGATCGAACCGGGGTCGCTCTTCTTCTTCAAACTGAAAAAGCCGCACTATGCGATCGGCGGCTTCGGCGTATTCGCCCACGCGTCCCGCATTCCCGCATCGCTGGCCTGGGATGCGTTCGGCGAAGCCAACGGAGCGCCCGCGTTCGCGGAGATGCGCGCGCGGATCGCGCGCTATCGTCGCGCTCCGATCGGTCCTCACGAGGATCCGACCATCGGATGTCTGATGATCGTCAACCCCGTGTTCTTCGACGAGGACGCGTGGGTCGATCAGCCTGGCGACTGGTCGAAGAATGTCGTGGCCGGCAAGACCTACGATCTCACCGCGGGCGAAGGTCGGCGCATCTACGACGAGTGCGCGGCGAGGGCTGAGGCGGGAAGCGCAACTTCGCTCGGTCGCTTGTCGGAGGAGGTGCCGCTCGTCGCGTCCGGGGGGGCGCGTTTTGGCGCGGCGACGACGGTCACTCCACGGCTCGGCCAAGGCGCGTTCCGCGTCGCCGTCCTCGACGCTTACGGCCGTGCCTGCGCGGTCACGAATGAGCATTCGCTCCCCGTCCTCGAGGCCGCGCACATCCGCCCCTACAGCGAAGGCGGCGAGCACCATCCCTGCAACGGTCTTCTCCTGCGCACCGACCTGCATCGCCTCTTCGACAAGGGTTTCGTGACGGTGACGCCCGATCTGAGGTTCCGCGTGAGCGCCGCCCTACGCGATCAGTGGAACAACGGGAAGACGTACTACCAACTCGAAGGGCGCCAGGTCGCGGTTCCGCGGTCACGCGTCCTGCGGCCCGATCGTGATCTCTTGGCCTGGCACGAAAGAGAGATATTCGTCGCCTGAGGCACACGAACACCTCCCGCTCTCGTTGCCCTCAGCGTGCCGTCACGCCCAGGTCAGGGCACGCGAACCACGCCCGTGTCGAACTCCGTGACGATGCCGCCGTGCTGCTCCCAGCGGCCGAGCGTGGAATTCCACGTCGTTCCGCGGCCCATGATCATCTCCGAGTTCTGCTGCATGGCGTTGAGCTGGCCCTGCATCATCGACCACTGCTGGCTGCCCATCGACTGGAAGTTCTGCACGTGCATCTGGTCTTCTGGAGAGAGCGTGGCGCCCATCTGAGCGCGCATGATCGCGCGCACCTGCGGGCTCATCGCGTTCCACTGCATCCGCTCGAGCGCAAGCTTGCCCGGCTGTGCAGCGAGCTTCATCTGCTCTTCGGCGCTGAGCGTCGCGTAGGACGCCGCGGCGGCCTGGTAGGCGCTCTCGCGGGCGGCGGGCGTCGGGGGCGTCGCGCCCCGGCGCATCACCTCGCCATGGAAGAAATATTCGTAGTCGAGCGCGGCGTCGACAATGTCGCGGGTCAGCGGAACGCTACCGGGCTTGCCCGGCGCCAGCGGCGGGTTCGCGCGCAGGAATTGCTCGTAGATCCATCGCGAATCAGCGGCGCCCTGCTCGGCGTCCTTCTGCAGGCTCACGAGCACGTCGGGACGCGTGACCGTCAAAGTCTCTTCGCGCACGGCGGGATTCGCCTCATTCAACTGATTCCACATTTCCATGCTGCGCACGACGTTGCCGATCTTCTCGGACTCGCCCTCTCTCCAGTAAGTCTCGACCTGCGCGCGCAGCTCGGCCCTTTGCCGCGCGTCGAAGTCCACGCCGGTGAGCCACGCGACGACCTGCGTGTAGCGCTCGACGAGGCTCGCGGTGAGCGGGGGAACTTGATCGCTCGCCCATGTGGTGGGCATCGACGCCGACGAAGCGAGCAGGGCGAACACGGTCGCTACGGTGAACGAAAGAACGCGGGTGAATCGTGGATGGGAGATCATGCCGGATTCCTCTCGACGTCAGGTAAACGAATGGACCTCGGATGGACAGGGATCGGGGGCGCAGGCACGGATCCCGCGCGGTCTGCGGTCCGCTGCATTCGGGATAACGCGGGCCCGGGCCAGGAAGCGCCACGCCGAGAATCGGCTAACTTTCGCAAAAAGAAGGTTTACTTTGCCCATTCAACGGGCTAGCCTTGGTCGGGATTCGCGACCAGGCACCTCTCGATCCTCACCCAAGACGAGCCGGGATCCAGCACCGATCGACCCGAGATCGCCGAAGACGCGCCCGCACTTGCCCGGGCTTCATGAATCGTCCGGGCTAGGGCGCCGACCGGTTCGCCGCGATTCCGCGCCGGCGAAATCGAAAAGTTGGAGGAGGAATCGATGAAGGGAAGGGTGTCTGTTCTTGCAGTGTTGGCGTTCGCGACGGTCTTTTTCGCGCTCCCGGGTTTCGCCGAGGAAGCGTCCGCCCAGGCTGAGACTCCCAAACCGCCGGATCTGCGGTGGGTGCACTACGATCACGTGGATCCCATGAAGATCGATGCGTTCGAGGCTCGGCAGAAGGAGTTCGTCGATGCGTTCAAAGCGGCGAAGGCCGATCCGATGTGGTCCTGGTGGGTCTTCCAGGATGGCTTCGAGTTCGTGACGTCGTGGGGGATCGAGAATTACGCGAGTCTCGACGAAGACGAGAACGAGGCTCTGGCCAAGGTCGTCGGCAAAGAGACGCTGGACAAGCTGAACGCGCCGACGGGCTCCGTCGTGAAACATCACAGCGGCGTGGTCAAGTTCGAGGCCGGTCCGAGCTATGAGCCGCCCGGATATATGGACGGCATGCCGGGATTCCTGGCCTACACGACCTACTGGATCCGGCCCGGCAAGGAGAAGGAATTCCTCGAGCTCGCGAAGCGCGTGCGCGAGGCCCATGCGAAGACGGCGCAGACGGGCGGCTATCGTGTCTTCCGCGTCGAGATCGGCGAGGGAACCTTCGTTTTCACGTCGCTGGCCAAGGATGCCGCGACGTACTATTCGCGGCCGGGTGTGATGGAAGTGCTCACGAAGGCCTGGAGCGCCGAGGAAGCCCAAAAGATCTATCGCGAGTATCTCGGGCTGGTCGTCGACGTGGAGCACCGCTCCTACATGGTGCGCGGCGATCTGAGCTACATGCCGACGATGCAGCCGGCCGCGGCGAAGTAGCGCTGGGCCGCCCGGACATCGGAGTGGAAGGCTCGCGCCCTGTCGCGGGCCTTCCGCTGTCGGTCCCGCTCCGTTCGAAGGGCGCGAGGCGCCGCTGAGGCGGGCGCGTCGCCGGAGCGCGACGTCCCGGCGCGCGAGGAGCACGAGAATCCAAGTGCGCCATTCGCCCTGCTCTTGGTTCGCGGGCGAGGTG
>CAZPJJ010000041.1:0-15993 GCA_964586535.1 uncultured Acidobacteriota bacterium
AGTCGACTGTCCCCAATTTCAGGCGTTGACGTAGCGGCGGGCGCGGACGGAGGAGACGAGGCCGAAGGCGAGGAAGGTCGCCACGATCGAGGAGCCGCCGTAAGAGAGCATCGGCAGCGGGACGCCGATCGTGGGCAAGATGCCCGTCACCATCCCCGCGTTGATGAAGATCTGCCCCGCCCAGAGGCTCGCGACGCCGACGGCGATGAGCGTGCCGAGCTTGTCCTGCGAGACGGCCGCCGTCTGAAAGGCGCGGAAGAGCAGCCCCATGTAGAGCGAGAGCACGACGGCAATGCCGACGAATCCCGACTCCTCGGCGATCACGGCCAGGATGAAGTCCGTCTGGCGCGCCGGCAAAAAGTCGAGCCGCGACTGACTGCCGCGGAAGAGCCCTTTGCCGAAGACTCCCCCCGACCCCACCGCGATGCGCGACTGGATCACCTGGTAGCCGACGCCCATAGGATCGCGTGTGGGGTCGAACACCGTGACGATGCGCTCTTTCTGGTAGTCCTTGAGCACGACGAACCACATCAACGGCGCGGCCAGCGCCGCGACCAGCGCGAGCGCCACGAGCACGCGCGGGCGAATCCCCGCGAGCCACGCGAGCGCGAGCGCCATCGGTACGAAGGTCAGCGCCGTGCCCATGTCCGGCTGCGCGACGATCAGCAGCATGGGCGTGCCCACGATCAACCCCAGCCGCACGAGCCGTCCGAAGCTGAGCTTACCCACCGACGACGCAAGAAACGCCGCGGCCGCGAGCACGACGATCGCCTTCATCGGCTCGGAGGGCTGGATGCTCACGGGCCCGATCTCGAGCCATGCCCGCGCGCCCGAGATCTTGCGCGCCACGAAGGGCATCATCCCCAGCACGACGAGTCCACCGCCGTAGAGCAGCCACGCCGCGTCGGCCCAATCGTGATAGTCGATGCGCTTCGCGACGACGTAGACGGTCATCCCCACGAGCAGATACACGAGCTGGCGCAAACCCTCGTCGGACCAGAGCGGCCCGCCCTCGACATGCGTCGCGCTCGTCACCGCCATCACGCCGATGGCGGCCAGCCCGAAGAGCATCCAGAACGTAGGCGCATCGCCCTCGACTGTCTGCTGCTTGATCACGGCGCCGTTTCCGCTGGCGCCACGCGCCTCGCCACGCGCTCCGCGCCGGCATCCGCCGCGGCATCGACCCCGCGCGCTTGCCTCGCCTCGTCGGGCGGACCGAGTTCCTCGCGCAGCAGATACTCGCTGAGCACCGCCGCCGCGACGGGCGCCGCCTCGGCGCCGCCGTGGCCGGCGTTCTCGACGATGATCGCGAAGGCGAGCTGCGGATTGTCCACGGGCGCGAAGCCCATGAACCACGCGTGGTCGCCCGGGTTCTTCGCCGCGTCGAGCGCCACCACCTGCGCGGTGCCCGTCTTCCCCGCGGCGTCGATTCCCTTCACGCGCGCGCGGCGCGCCGTCCCGCGATCGGACATGACCACGTCGCGCATGCCCTGCCTGACGCGCGCGATCGTCTCCGGGGCCAGCCCGATGCGCTCGGGCTGGTGCGTCGGCCGGTCCGCTTCGTCCACGTAGGGGTGGATCAGATAGCCGCCATTCGCGATCGCCGCCGCGACGCGCGCCATCTGCATCGGCGTCACGAGCAACTGCCCCTGGCCGATCGCGACCGAGATCGTCTCGCCTGCGTACCACGGCTCGCCGTGCGCGCGCCGCTTCCACTCATCGGACGGGACGAGCCCGCCCGATTCCGGCTGCAGTCCGAGCCCCGTCGGCTCGCCGAGCCCGAACGCCTTCGACCAGCGCGCGATCTTCTCGATGCCGAGTTCCTGCCCGACCGTGTAGAAGAACACGTTGCACAAGCGCGTGATCGCTTCCTCGACGCCCACCCAACCGTGCCCGCCCTTGAGATGGCATTTGCGCACGCGGCCGTAGAAGGTCTTCTGGCCCGCGCAGAAGATGCGCCGATCGCCCTCGACCACGCCCTCCTGCAGCGCCGCCGCCGCCATGACGACCTTGAACGTCGACCCCGGCGAGTAGGCCGACGTGATCGCCCGATTGAGCATCGGCTTCTTCGGATCTCCGGTGAGCGCGACCCACTCCTCGCGCGAGAGCCGCCCCGCAAAAGCGTTCGGATCGTAAGTCGGCCCCGAGTAGAGCCCACGCAGCGCCCCCGTCCGCGGATCGAGGAAAACCGCCGCGCCCGCCCGCCCCGCGAACGCCGTTTCGATCGCCTTCTGGATGCCGGCATCCACGGTGAGCGTGAGGCTCGTCCCGTGTACCGCCGGCACGAGCGCATCCACCGTGCGCAGCGCGCGCCCGCGAGCGTTGACCTCCTCGAGCAACACGCCGGTCTGCCCGCGCAAACGATCGTCGAGCGCGAACTCGATGCCCGTCTGCCCGACGCGCTCGCCGGGCCAGAGCCCCTTGTCGGCGACCTGCTCGCGCGACGACTCGGCGAGATAGCCGAGGACGTGCGCCGCCGCCGGCCCGAGTGGGTAGTAGCGCTTGGGGTCGGTCTCGACGTCGATCGCGGTCAGTTCGGGGCGGTGCGCCGCGATGCGCGCCGCGATCTCCAGGTCGACGTCGGGCATGACCAAGAGCGGCACGAAGCGCGGCGTGTTCTTGGCCTTCGCCAGCCGCGCCAGCATCGGCGCGGGATCCTCGCGCAGGAACCTCGCGAGCGCGCGGATCTCCGCCTCCGGATCGACCGCGCGCTCGCGATCGAGATAGACCGCGAACGAGGGGCGGCTCGTGGCGAGGATCTCTCCCGTGGGATCGCGGAGCTGCCCGCGGATGGCGCGGTCGGGAAGCCGCCGCAGGCGGTTCTCTTCGGCCTGTGCGCGGAACTCGTCGCCACGGACGATCTGCATGTACCAGAAGATGCCGGCGTAGAGCGCGAAGCCGCACGCCACGAGAACCTGCAGCACGAGGCGCCGCAGCGAGAGCTGGCGTCCCTCCTGGTAATCGCGGTAGGGCTTCAGTTGGCGGAAGTCGACGCGCATCGCTGGTTGTTCCTGGTGTGCTGCGAACTCGAACTCAGTCTAGCTCGATCCTTTCGCGAGGCCCCCACGCGAGACCCCGCGCCGGCAACGGCGGCGGCGTCTTCACGAGAATCTCGTCCTCATGTCGGCTCGAGCCAATCCCGCCTGCGCAGCACCCGGTAGGCCGCGAATCCGGCGATACCGTTGACGGCCGCGAGCGAGATCCACGCGAGCCAGCCCGGAGAATCCACGCGCGGCACATCGAAGAAGGCGCAGAGCGCGATTTCCACCCACCACGAGAGCGGACCGATGAGCGCGAGCACGATCGCCGCGGGCACGGGCGCGAGCAGGTCGAAGCGGCGCGCGAGCGACGAGATCGGAAACGCGATGACGAGGTGCGTGAACGTGTTGAGCCCGAACCAGCGCGCGGACCAGCCGTCGGCGAGCCCTCCCGAGAGCAGCGCACCGGCGATCGCCAGCCACGGACGTCCCGTGAGCGCCGTCAGACCCGCCACGATCAGCAGCGGCTCGAAGAGGCGCCCGAACGATGGCGTCAGCCCCGCCGCCACCTCGAGGAGCAGCGCGAGCGCCAAGAGAGTCGCGAGCACGCGGGCACTCATGGCTGGGGTGCCTCCGTGGGGGGAGGCAGGGCCACCGGCGCGAAGCTCTCGCCGATGTAGGGCGGAATCAGCACCACCTCTTCGAGCGCGGCCGGGTCGAGATCGACTTCGACGCGGACCGTCCAGGTGAGCGGGTTCGAGCCCTCGACGAAACTCACGCGGCCGACGTGCAGCCCGGGCGGGTAGATCCCGTCGATGCCCGCCGTGACGAGCACGTCACCCACCGCGATGGTGGCATCACGGGGCACGTACTCGAGCCGGGCGAGGCGGCTCGCTCCACGGACGCCTCCGCTGAGGATGCCTGAGAAGCGCGACTCCTGATGGCGTACCGAGACGCCCGCGTCGGGATCGAGGATGAGCAGCACCTCGCAGCGGTCGAAGAGGCTCGCGACGACGCGGCCGGCGACCGCCCCGCGTTGCAGGACGACCCACCCCGGCGCGATTCCGTGCCGCTTGCCACGGTCGACGATGACCGCGTGGCGCGTCGCCCCGTCCGAGAGATCCGCGATCACGCGCCCGACGACCATGCCGTCGAGCGCATCCGACTCTTTCATCTGGAGCAGTTCGCGCAGGCGGCGGTTCTCGCGCTCGACTTCGTCGCGGACCGCGTTCTCTGCTTCGAGCGCCGCCAGGCGCTCGCGAAGCGCATCGCGCTCGCGTCCCGCGCCGATGAGATCGACGTAGCCCGACCAGATGCCGGCGAAGCCCCGCCATCCCTTGACGACGCCACCGACGACCGGATTCGTGACGGTCCCCGCCGCCTCGCCGAGCACCGTCGCCCCGCTCTCGCGTCGCACCTGGGCGGCCATGAGAGCCAACAACGCCAGCGCGACGAGCACGAAGACGAGGGTGGCGCGATGAGGGTTCAATCGATGCAGACCTTCCGCAGCAAGTCGATGTCGGAGAGGATGCGGCCGATGCCGAGCGCGACCGAGGCGAGAGGCTCTTCGGCGAGGCTCACCGGCAGGCCGGTCTCCTCGCGAAGGCGCTTGTCGAGGTTCTTCAAGAGCGAGCCGCCGCCCGCGAGGATGATCCCGCGATCGCCGATGTCGGCCGAGAGTTCCGGCGGCACCTGTTCGAGCGCGATGCGCGTCGCGTCGACGATGACCTGCACGGTCTCGGAGAGCGCCTCGCGGATCTCTTCGTCGGTGACGGTGATCGTCTTCGGGATGCCGTCGATCAGATCGCGACCGCGAATCTCCATGCTCTGCGGCTCGTCGAGCGGAAACGCCGAGCCGATGCGCATCTTGATTTCTTCGGCGGTGCGCTCGCCGACGAGCAGATTGTGCTTGCGCTTGATGTACTGAATGATCGCCTCGTCGCACTCGTTGCCGGCGACGCGCACCGAACGGCTGTAGACGATCCCCGCCATCGAGATCACGGCGATGTCGGTCGTACCGCCGCCGATGTCGATGATCATGTTGCCCGTGGGCTCGGTGATCGGCAGCCCCGCGCCGATCGCGGCCATCATCGCCTGCTCGACGAGATAGACCTCGGACGCCTTGGCCTTCGCCGCCGAGTCGCGGACGGCGCGTTTTTCGACCTGGGTGATCTCCGACGGCACGCCGATCACGATGCGCGGCCGCACGCCGAGCCGTCGGTTGTGCGCGCGCTGGATGAAGTATTCGAGCATGCGCTCGGTGTGCTCGAAGTCGGCGATCACGCCGTCTTTCATGGGGCGGATCGCGAGGATGTTGCCCGGCGTGCGGCCGAGCATCTCCTTGGCCTCGCGGCCGACGGCCTCGACTTTGCCGGTCTTCTGGTTCACCGCGACGATCGAGGGTTCGTTGACGACGATCCCCTTGCCGAGGGCGAAGACGATCGTGTTGGCCGTCCCGAGATCGATGGCGAGGTCGTTCGAGAAAATCGAAAGCAGGGAGCGGGACCAGAGGGCCACGTCAGATCTCCTCGCCCATGCGTGCTGAGCGATCGTGCGAGCGTCGCGTCTCGGGCGGAACCCCGGCGCGCGGGCGCGCGCACGCGGCAGAGGCGCGAGGGCGGCGGGCGCTCGTCGTCGAGGTCATCGAAGTTCACTCATCAGGGACGCAAATGCTAAACAACGAACCAGCGCGGTACAAGGTGCAAAGGCGTGAAAACGCGCGTTTTCGCGGCTTTCGCGACGCGCCGCCGGGGGCATTCGCTGCTGCGGCGGCGTGACGCGGCCGTCACGAGACTCGCCGCCGTGCAGACGCGGCGCGCTCATGTCAGCGACTCCACCATGGCCGGGGTCGCCTCGAGGACGCCGTTCTTGCCGGAGTTCTTGACGCGGTACATGGCCGCGTCCGCTCCGGCGAGCAGCGTCTCGGGGCTCGTCCCGTGCAACGGCCACGCCGCGACGCCGATGCTCGCGGAGAGACGCACGTCGAGTCCGAAGTCGTCGAGGAAGCGCTCCTCCTCGACCTTCCGGCGCAGCCGCTCCGCGACCTCCACCGCCCCATCGCGGGTCGTTTCCGGGAGTACGACGGTGAACTCGTCGCCGCCCCAGCGGGCCACGACGTCGATGTCCCGCAGGTTCCGGCGCAGCAAGTCGCCGACCTCGACGAGGGTCTTCGACCCCGCCATGTGGCCGTGGACGTCGTTGACTTGCTTGAAGCCGTCGAGATCGAGAAAGAGCAGCGCGACGGGGTGCCCGTAGCGGTTCGCCCGCTTCGTCTCGCGCCGCAGGTATCCCTCCATGAAGCGCGCGTTGTAGAGCTGGGTCAGGTCGTCGGTGACCGTCTGCTCCTCGAGGCGCCGGAAGAGCAGCGCGTTGTCGAGCGCGATCGCGGCGGGTTCCATGAGCGTCTGGACGACGACTTCGACGTCGGCCGGAAAGCGGCCCTGGCCGGGATCGGCGAGTTCGACCACGCCGATCACGCGGCCGCGCGACACCAGGGGCGCCCCGATGACCGAGCGGGGCGGCGAGCCGGGCCACTCGAGCACGCGGTCGAAACGGTCGTCGCTGCGGGACTCGCGGATCATCACGAGCTCGCGCGTGCGGGCCACGAGACCCGCGAGGCCGCGCGAGAGTGGCAGTTCTGCAGCGGGCGCGGGCTGCCCCGGCGGCTCGCCCCAGGCCTCGAGTTTGAGTTGGCCGGTCGACTCGCGAAGGCGATAGAGCCGCCAGCGCGCCGATCCCACGAGCTCGGCGGCACGCTCCATGACGAATCGCGAGACCATCCCCGGATCCAGGAGCGTCCCCGCCGCGCGCACGGTCTCGCGCAGCAGGACGAAGCGCTCCTCGACTCGGTCGACTTCGCGGCGAGCGGCGGCGAGGCGCCTCTCGCCCTGGGCCCGTTCCTGCTGGAGCCGGTCGAGCAAGTCGAGCGTCTGCGCGTCGAGCGGCGCGGCGATCGTCCCATCGACGACGCTCGCGAGGCCGCGGCCTCCGCGCGCGCGGCGGCCCGCCTCGCGGATCGTGTAGACGCCGATCGTCTGCCGGCGGCGCCACTCCTCCAGGGCCGCGAAGAGCGCGGGGGTGGGCGAGTCGACATCCAGGAGAACGACCCGCGTCCGGCCCAAAGACCGCGGCAACTTGCCTTCCAACGAGATCGCCGACAGGCGGCGCGCCTCGGCAGCGCTCTTCACGAGCGAGCGAGCGCGGACCTTCGCACCGGCCGTGCTCGTGACGAGCACGGCGAGAGGACGGGTGACGACGGGGCGCTCAGAACGCGTCGACATGCGCGTAGCCGACGCGGCGGATCTCGTTGCCCGCGGCGTCTTGCGCCATGAACTGGATCTTGTTGCGGCCGTCCTGGTGAAGCTTGATCACCCAGGTGAACCGTCCGTCGTCCTCGACGTCGATCCGCTCGCCGTCGATCCAGACGAGCGCGCCCGCTTCGGTCGACCCGGACACGATCGCGTTCGTCCCGACGACGAGGATCTCGGAGACATTGAGCGCCGGAGGGCTCGTATCGCCCGGATCGCGGAACTCGGCACCCACGACGCGGAAGCTCCGCACCTCCGACCAGCGGCCGCGGTGGCCCTTCTCGTCGACCGCCGCGACGCGCCAGTAGTACGAGCCCGGGGCGAGCGGCGCGAGGTCGATCGAGGTCCGCGCGAGGCGCTCTTGCTCGTTGACGACGCTCGTGAAGAGCGGGCGCTCCGAGAGCTGGACGTGGTAGGCCTGGGCACTCTCGACGCTCTGCCACGAGAGGCGAACGATCGATTCGTTCGGCGCGAGGAACGACCGCTGGTCGGGCGGGCCGACCGGACGCGGGTAGTCGAGCAGGGCGGACGTTTCGACGACCGTCCCCGCGGGATCGAGCGAGACCCGGGTGTTCTCGCGTACGGGCACCTCGCCGCGCTCGGTGCGCAGCGTGAGATCGCCCTGCATGGCGACGACCTCGGAGTGGCCGCGGTCCTCGTCGTGGGAGACCTGGAACTCCGAAGCGGACTTGGTGACGACCGACGCGCTCTTGGTACCGACCTCGTGGATCGACTCGACGCCCTCCGACTGCTGCGTCGACGCGCGGAGCGTGCCCCACGCCAGGTGGTCTTTCACGCGCTGCCGGCGCATCGCCGGATCGCGGAAGAGCTCGCGGATCTCGAGGAGGCTCCCAGGACTGAGCGTCGTCAGCGTGCCGTCGAAGTAGACGAGCTGCGCGGTGCCGCTCGTCCCGCTGCGGACTTGGTCGCCGCTGTGGAGGATCGTGCGTTCGCTCGCCGCCTCCCAGAGGAACTGGCCGGCGCGCTTCACCCGCACGTCGCCCTCGACGCGGCCGATGCGGACGCCGACCTCGGCGGAGCCGTGCTTCTGCTCGATCGCTTCGCGCGCGAGGCTCGTCGCCGTGACGGCCTCGTCCTCGGCCACGGGGTAGTCGGCCGCCGCGAAGCTCTCGCGGGCCTGCATGAGGTGATCGCGGGCGGTCAGGATCGCCGGGGCGTCGGGAACGACGGTGCGCGCCTCGACGAGCGTCGACTCGGCGGTCTCGATCGCCGCCGTGGCCCGTTCCTCGGGCGAAGGCGCCCGGCCGGACCACCAATACCAGGCCCCGCCCGCGCCGAGCGCCGCCAGCGCGAGCACGATCCCGGCGATCGTGCTGTACCGCACGTAAACCCACTCGACTGCGACGCGGGGTGCCTTGGTGGAAGCCATCTCGCTGCATCCGCCCGTTGCGACGGGTCTCTTTGGACCGCGCTGGAACGCCAGGGTTCCGGATTGATCCCCCGTGTTCGACGCGGCTCGAAAACAAACTTTGGGCGGCGGCTCCCGCGAGGCAAATGCAGCTTTTGCCGGTTGTTGCCGCCCCCCTGCCCCCGCGGTAGAGTTCCGCGGTTTCGGGCTTGGCCTGTTCCGGCCGCGGAGGCCTCCCGCGACCGCTCGCGCGCCAGAAGGCGCCGGGTGCCCCGCGGACGCCGCATCGGATTGCTCGATCGGGGCTTCTGCTCGGGCACGCGCGGCACGCGGGGAGGCAGCCCGGCCGCAGGACCGGCCGGACCTGCCGCCTCAGAGCGTCACGACGATCCGCCGTTCGACAGCGTCACGAGAGGAGTCCACGCCGTGCTCAACGTCTTCCGGGAAAACCTGCGCCACCTCAAGTGGATCCTTTGGCTCGTCGCGCTGACGTTCGTGATCTTCTTCGGGACCGCGTGGTACCTCGTCGATCCGTCGGAGGCTCGGCCGTGGATCGCGCGCGTCAACGGCGAACAGGTGTCGAGCTCCGACTGGTCGGACACCGCGCGCCGCCTCGACGAGCAGTACCGCCGCATGTTCGGTCAGCAGTACGAGCAGATCCGCGCGAACATCGACGTGGCGATGATGGCCGCCGAGGAACTCGTCGGCGACAAGCTCGTCGTGCAGGACGCGCGGCGCATGGGCCTCACCGTCCCCGACGCCGAACTCGCGTCGTTCATCCGCAATCTGCCCGGCCTGCAGCGCGACGGCGTCTTCATCGGCAACGACGAGTACAAGCGCGCCATCCGCCAAGGACTGCTCGGCAACACGCGCAACCCCGAGGAGTTCGAGGACCAAGTGCGCGAGGGGCTGCTCGCCAACAAGTGGCAGGGCGTCCTTCTCGCGTCGATCGTCGTCACTCCCGCCGAGATCGAAGCCGAGTTCCGCCGCCGCAACGAGCGGTCGACCTTCGAATACATCGCGGTGCCGCTCGACCGCTACGAGAAGGCGATCGCGCCCGGCCCGGGCGAGCTCGAATCATGGTACGAGGCGCGCCGCGACCGCTATGCCGTCGGCGAAGCGCGCCGCGCCCTCTACGTGCTCCTCGACGACGCGACCGTGGGCGACCGCGTCCAGATCGACGACGCGGCCATCCGCCAGTACTACGAGCAAAACCAGCAGCTCTTCACGCGCGCCGAGGAGCGCCGCGCACGGCAGATCCTCATCGCCGTCCAGCCCGATGCCCCCGCCGACGAAGTCGAGCGCGCGCGCACCAAGGCTCGCAGCGTCGCCGACCGGCTGCGCGCCGGCGAAGACTTCGCGACCGTCGCGCGCGAAACGTCGGACGACGAATTCAGCGCGGCCCAGGGCGGCGACCTCGGTTTCTTCCCGCGCGGCCAGATGGTGCCCGAGTTCGACGAGGCAGTCTTCGCCGCGCAGCAGGGCGTCGTCAGCGATCCCGTGCGCACCGACTACGGCTTCCACATCATCCGCGTCGAGGAGATCCGCGCGAGCGCGCTCGCCCCTCTCGAAGAGGTGACCAACCAGATCCGCGCGCAGATCCGTTTCCAGAAGAGCCGCGACGTGGCCAAGCAGGTCGCGAAGGAGCTTCACGAGAAGGCGCTGGCCTCGAAGGACCTGCGCGCCGCCGCGCTCGAGATGAATCTCCCGCTGAAGGACAGCGGCCTCGTGAGCCGCGCCGACAACGTGCCCGGTCTCGGCCCCGTCCCCGAGATGATCGAGAAGATCTTCGCCACCGAATCGGGCGGGATCGGCGACATCGTCGAGCTGCCGAGCGGCGAGGTCGTGCTCACCGTCACCGAGGTCGTCACCGACCATCTGCCCGCGCTCGACACCCAGCGCGAGCGCGTGCTCGCCGAGTTCGCCCGCGAGCGGGCGCGCGACGAGGCGAGCTCGGCGGTGCGGGCGGCGGTCGCCACCGCGGGCGGCGATCTCGCTCGCGCGGCAAAGCGCCTCGACGTCGAGGTCCAGACGACCACCCCGGCCTATATCCGTGGCCAGGGCCTCGCGGGCATCGGCGCCTCCCCCGCCCTCGAGCGCGCCGCGTTCACCTCCCCTCCGGGTGTTCTGAGCGAGCCGGTCGATGCCGGCCGCTCATTGGTCGTCCTTCGCGTGATCTCGCGCGACGAGGCCGACATGGGCCGCTTGGCGCAGGAGTCCGACGCGATCCGCGACTTCCTCCGCGCCCCCCGCGCGCAGCGGCTGATCACGGCCACTCGTGAACGCCTGCGGAAGGAAGCCCAGGTCGAATTCCACCCCGAGCTACTCGCCTCCTCGCAGGCGAGCCAGGCGAACCCCGGGCAATCCTGACGCTCGCTTTCGCCCGCGCGCGTTCGGCGGGGCCGCGATGACGAAATCGTCGTCGCGGCCACGAAAACAGGCGTGGATGGCAGCCGCCAGGGCTTCCTACATTGGCCTACGTGGGGAGCTCAGGAAGAGCAGCCATGTCCGACCATCCCAGTTTCCGCACTCTCGAGAGAGCCAAACAAGCCTTCCGCCAGCGGAACCACCAGGAAGCGCTCGCGCTCGCCTCGGCCGCGTACCGCATGCTGCGCGAGATTCCCGGCGCTCCGCCCCAGGCCAAGATGGCGGCGTCCTGGTACGGCTTCTTGCTCGGCACCGTGGGCGGCAAGCCGCACGACGGTCTGAGGCTCTGCCACGACGCCGCGGACGAGATCTTCTGGGACCCGCGCGTCTGGGAGCACGTCGCGCGCCTCGAACTGATCAGCGGCTCGCGCAAGCGGGCGCGTGAGGCGATCGACCGCGGCCTGCAGCTTGCCCCCGGCGACCGCGAGCTTCGTGCGCTGATCGAGTCGATGGGCGCCCGGCGCCCCCCACCGCTCTCGTTCCTCGACCGCAGCCACCCGATCAACGTCATCCTGGGCAAGGTGCGCCACCGCTTGACCGGCCCCGTGCCGATCCAGCGCGGCTGACGCGGCCCAACGCACGAATCACGGCTCTCGCGACCGGCGCGGGCGCGCGAGCGCCCGTCCCCGGGAGCGCTGTATCAAGTCGCCTTGTAGCGCGGGCCGTCCCCGCCCTGCGGCGGCACCCAGCGAATGACGCCATAGGGATCGGCGATGTCGCAGATCTTGCAGTGCACGCAGTTCGAAAAGTTGAGGTGCAGGCGGCGCTCGCCGTTGCCGCCCTCGGCCGCGACCATCTCGTAGACCCCGGCCGGGCAGAACGCCGTGCACGGATTGCCGTACTCGGCCGCGCAGCGCCCGCCGCAGAGCTCGGGATCGAGCACCACCAAGTGCGGCGGCTGGCTCTCCTCGTGGCCCGTGCCCGCGAAATACAAATCGGACTCTTTGTCGAGGAAGTACTTGCCGTCGTACTCGGGCGCGCCGTTCGGACGCGCGGGGTACTCGCTCAGCTTCTTCGTGAGGCGGTGATCGTCGTGCGCCTCGTAGCGCTCGCGGACGCCGCGGCCGCCCGTCGCGAGCTGAAGGCCCGTGTGGAGCATGCCCGGGACGAGACCCGCCTGATAGGGCTGGCGGAAGTTCCTCACGCGATAGAGCTCTTGTCCGATCGGGCCGTCTTTCAGCCGGCGCTCGTAAGCGCCGAGCGCCGCCTGCCCCACGTCGTCCTTGGCGAGCGCATCGAGCGCGACCTCCGCCGCGAGCATCCCCGATTCCATCGCCAGATGGATGCCCTTCAGGCGCATCGCGTTCACCGTACCCGCGGCGTCGCCGAGGATGAGCGCGCCGTCCACCGCGAGCTTCGGGATCGACCAGTAGCCGCCCTCGGGAATCGCCTTCGCGCCGTAGGAGACCAGCGTGCCGCCCTCGAGGAGTGCGCGGAAGAAGGGATGGCCCTTCAGTTGCTGCAGCTTCTCGTGGATGTTGAGCCGGGGGTCCGGCGAGTCGAGACCGGCGACCAGCCCCAGCGAGATCGTGTCGTCGCGCATCTCGTAGACCCACGCTCCGCCGAAGGTATCGCGGGCGAGCGGCCAGCCGAGCGTGTGCCACACGCGACCGCCCTGGACGCGCCCCGGCGGAACCTTCCATACCTCTTTGACGCCCGCGGCGTAGACCTGCGGATTGCGTCCTTCGTCGAGGCGCATCTCCGCGATCAGCGGCCCCGAGAGATTGCCGCGCACGCCGTCCGCGAGCAGCGTGACCCGCGCGAGGACGTCGTAGCCGGGCTCGAAGTTGCCCTTGGGCTGACCCTTGCGGTCGATGCCGCGATCGCCGGTGCGCACGCCGACCACGCGAGATCCTTCGCGAAGCAGCGCGACCGCCGCGAATCCCGGGAAGAGGTTGATTTCGAGCGCTTCGGCCTGCTCGGCGAGCCACTTCACCACGCGCTGCAGCGAGACCACGATGCCGCCGTGATGACTCGCCGACTTCGGGACGAAGGGCACTTTGAAGGAGCCCGAAGGCGTGAGATAGAGCATCGCCTCGTCCGTGACCTCGCCTTCGACCGGCATGCCCAGCTCGCGCCACTCCCGGAGCAGCGCGTCCATCGCGCGCGGATCGAGGACGGCACCCGAAAGCGAGTGATCGCCGAACTCGGCTCCTTTCTCGAGGACCGCGACCGCGGGCGGCTCGACGCCCCGGCGCTTCGCCTCGCGCACGAGATGGATGGCCGCACAGAGTCCCGCCGGACCGCCACCGACGATCGCCACGTCGACTTCGAGAGTCTCGCGCTCGCTTGCGCTCATGTCTTTCGCCTCTCCCAGGCCGGTCGATGCCGCGCTTCCGGCCTCGCTCTTTCACATCCGATTGCCCGCCCGCTGAGCCGCGTCACCTGCTCGCGGCCGCCACCGATGGGCACTGTCGCGTGCTTAGGGTAGCGTCCCCGTGCGTTCCCGTCGCCGTGTTCCGGTCCTCTTCATCGAGGGCGAGCGGCGAGGGGTGCCGCTTGCGCCGCCCCCGCCGCGCGGGGAGAATCCCCGCGTTCCGTTCGGGACGGCCTCAAACTCGCGTCGGCGCGGCACTTGGAGCGACGAAACACGGTGATGTCCCCCAACCCCAGGCACCAGCACCTCGGAAAGCCCCTCTTCGCCGTGCTCGCGATCGCGGTACTCTTCTTCGCGGGCTGCGACGACAAAGAGACGATCCCGCTCGAAGAACAGCGGCTCTTCTTCACCGCGGACCGCTCGGCAATCTGCCCTTCGATCGAGGACACCTCGCTCAACACCGTGTTCCTCACCGCGACGGTCTTCGCGGACGACGGACAGGTGCAACAAGGCGCTCCCGTTCGCATCACGACCAGCAACACCTCGGGCGGGCCGACGCTCATGGAAGGGCTCACCAACGAGCGCGGTCAATTCGTCTTCGAGTACCCGGTCGTCCGGCCCCCCGTGCTCTACGAGTTCGAAGCGTCGATCGAGAACGGCGAAACGGGCTCGGCGCGCTTCTTCGTGCCCTCGACGCCGATCCTGCAGGTCAGCGCATTCGATTTCACGGTCGAGAAGGGCAAGGAGATCGAGCTGCCGATCCTCGTCTCCGGCGCCTGCGCGATCAACGCGATCGACATGACGCTCGAGTTCGGCACGGACGCCGACGGCGAACCGGTCAACGCCTTCGATTACGTCGTCGGTAGCGAGGTCGAGAACGGGTTCCTCAACGTCGACTTCGACGCCTCGGCGGGCACGCCGGTCACCGAATTCGAGGTGAGCCCCGAAGCCGACGAGAAGGTCAGCATCCTCTATCGGAATCTCGACCCCGAGTTCGGCATCTCCGAAGACGGCACCTACTTCACTGTCGCGCTTCTCGCCCGCGAAGACGCTCCCACCGGCGACGTGCTCGTCGTCATCGGACGGCCGACGAAGCTCATCCCTTCGTCGAAACTCGGCGGGCCCGACTCCGACTACGACCTCTTCGATCCACCCGAGGACGACACGCCGCGCGTCATCGGCATCAGGATCTCGATCACGGAACCCACGGCGCCGTGACGCTCGCGCTTCTCGCTCGCGTACTCCCGCCGTGCCCTGGAGTCTCCTCGGCATGACGGCGCTCGAATCGCCTTCGGTGTGGCGGCCCGAGGCGCGAGTTCGCGACGTGTTCCGGCGCGCGCAACCGCACCTCGTCGGCGATCCCATCACGCACGCGCTCTGTCGCCTGATCATGCTCGTCGCGCGCCGGCAGGTGCTCGAAGTGCGCGGCCTCGAGCACGTGTCGACCGACAAGGATCCTTTCGTCTTCGTGCTCAACCACAGCCAGCGACTCGAAGCCATGCTGGTGCCGACTTTCCTTGTCTACATCCGCGGCGGCCGGCGCGTGCACTTCCTCTCGGATTGGAACTTCCAACTCATTCCGGGCCTGGGTTTGATCTACCGTCACGCAGGTGTCATCACCCTCACGCAGAAGCCCGCGCGGCCGCGCTTCTTGAACGTGTTCAAGCGCTTTTTCGAACACGAGAAGTCGGGGGTCGAGCGGGCGGTCGACGCCCTCCGCGAAGGGCGTTCGGTCGGGGTTTTTCCGGAAGGAACGGTCAACCGCGATCCGCTGAGAATGCTGCGTGGCCGCTATGGGGCGGCTCAGATCTCGCTTGCGGCTCAGGTACCCGTCGTCCCCGCCGGGATCCGCTTTCCGCTCTCGCCCAAGGACCGCCCGATCTCCGATCGCGCCCGTTTCGAGGTCGAGATCGGCCCGCCGATCGAGCCCCCCCGCAATCTCTCTGCCGCGGGAGGCTCGCGAGACGAGGTCAGGGCGTGGCATGATCGCCTCATGCGGGAGGTCGCGAGGCTCTCGGGGAAGACCTGGGATCCCGCCGGCAGCAGGAGGTAGCGAACCATGAGCCTCAGAGAACGCGTGACCGTCGTCCGCGTCGCCGACGAGAGCGCGCGTGCACTCGCGCGCGACGTCATCGCGACGACCTATCGCGACGAGAAGGGCTGGGTCGGCGACGCCGATTCGCAGGTTCCCGCGAGCGATCTCGAGCGCGAAGACGTCTCTTGGTTCTGCGCGATCATCGACGACGTCCCCGTCGGCGTGCTCCGCGTGCTCTACGATCCGCCGCTCGAGCTCTACGCCAAGTACGGCTTTCAGCTCGTCAAGGAAGGCATCGACGTCGAAGCCTTCATCCGTTCGCATCGCATCGCCGAAGTCGGACGCTTCGCCGTGCGTCCCGAGTACCGCAAATTCATCGTCGTCGTCGCCGCGCTCATGCGCGCCGCGAGCACCGAGACCGTCAAGCGCGGCTACACGCATTACATCACCGACGTCTTCGAAGACGACCCGCACAGTCCACTGCAGTTCCACACGCGAGTCATGGGCTTCGAGCCCGTCGCCACTCACGAAGTCGGCGAGCTGAATTCGAAGAGCCGGCG
>CAZPJJ010000042.1:0-15932 GCA_964586535.1 uncultured Acidobacteriota bacterium
GCCAGAGCCCGGAAAGCTCGGAGACGGCGCGCTGCGCGCGCCGAAGTTGGAACACGTCTCGTTCAGTGCGAGGGCGCCGCCTTCAAGAGGGCGCGCACCATCCAGCCGACGGTCACCACGGCGAGCACGAGAAGCGCCACGAAGAGCAGGATCGGGCCCCACTGCGGAACGACCCATGGCGTCATCTCGAAACCCGCCGCGACCAACGCACCCTGACGCACCTGATCCCGCATCAGAACCATGGCGACGAGCGTCACGAGCAGCGCATGCGAAGCGCCCTTGATCAGACCGGCCGGCTCGGTCTTGACGAGCGCCATCGTCATCATGGCGAACGACGCCAGCGCGAGCAGCAATCCCAAAGCCAACGATCCCGTCGCGACGGCGTCCCGGCCCATGAAGCGCAGCATCGTCTCGCGGGGTAGTGCGACCAGCCACCACAACCCGGTACCGATGTTGATAGCCGTCGGTACGATGAACCAGAGGGCGCCGCGCTTCATCAGGAAGCGCGCGCTCGCCTCGTTCTTCGCGCGGCGCGCGACGCCGATGAGCGCGATCACCGCCCCCGTCACCGCGATCGCCCCGAGAACCATGTGCAGGTAACGCGGTACGAGTTGCGAATCCGCGATCGCGAGATGGAAACCACGTCCATCCTCGAGATAGCGCTGCAGGAAAGTGTCGGGACGCAGCATGAGCGTCATGTTGTTCGAATAGAGAAAACCGATCGCGACGAAGCAGAGGGCCGCCAGCCACGAGAGCGGCGTCGCGAACGAGCCCAGTTCCTCGCCGCGGATCGAGAGCGCGTACACCGTGTAGTAGGCGATCAAGAGCAGCGGGATCACCGAGAGCCAGAACCACGCCATGAGCACGGAACTTGTGAAGAGCACGCGCCCGTAGAGCACCTGGACGAAGAGCAGCGGCGCGACGCCGAGCGTGATCGTCGCCGCGACCGCGACGGGCATCGACTTCGTGAAGATGGCGACGAGATCACGTCCGTGGCTGCCTGGCGCCGACGTGATGCGCGTCACCGCCGCGATGATCGAGCCGCCGAGGACCCAATTCATCGCGAGCATGTGAAGGAAGAACGTCAGCATCAGCAGCGACCAGAGCAGCCATCCCGGAGCCGGTAGCGGCACCGGATCCGGGGCGGCGATCTGCGCGAGCAGGAGCGTCGTCATCGCGTGGTCTCCGGTGGCGCGACCAGGAACGCGGCGAGCGCGGCGCGCTCGGCCTCCGAGCCGTCGAAGGGGGCCATCATGCCGTCGATCTCGGGCAGGCGATCGATCATCGCCTCGATGTCGGCGACGCTCTTGCCGGCGACCGCCTTTTGCAGCGCGAACTCGCCCGAGGCGTCGTGGCAGAGCATGCACTTGTCGTTGAAGACTCCGCGTCCGGCGGCGAGCGGATCCGCCTCGCCGGCGGCCGCGTCCTCGCCCGCAAGGTAGCGGGCCAGCGCGCGGCGATCTTCGTCGTCGCCTTCGAAAGGCATCATCATGTCGTTGAGCTCGGGGAGGCGGCCGATCGCGTCGAAGAGTTCTTCCGTCGACTTGCCCGCGACGAGGCCTTCGATCGGGAAGTCCGAATCGGCCGCGTGGCAGATCGCGCACTGCTCCTCGAAGAGAATCGCGCCGCGCGAAGCCGGAGCGGCGGCGACGACGCCCGCGCTCTCGTCTCCGCCGAGCCGCGCGAGATAGACCGCGAGCGCGTTCTTCTCGACCTCGGTGCCGACGAAGGGCGGCATGCGCCTCCCGCGATGCGCGTCGAGCCGGCCCAAGAGCGTTTCGGCCGCGCCGACCGTCCAGCCAGCGACGAGCGGCCGCATCGCGTGATAGCCGTCAAGGGTGTGGCATTGCGAGCACTGCAGCCGGAAGAGCTGCTGCCCCGCCTGGGCCGCGCAGCGGGCGCGGGCCTCGGCGTCGAGCGAAGCGTCGGGGCCTTCGCCCGCGACCCAGCCCTCGGGAAGATCGACCCAGTGCGCCGCGACGAGCACGCCTTGCTCATCGAGGACGTCCCGCGCGAAGGGGTCGACGATCTGGTCGATACCGCCCGAGGGTACGCGCACGCCGTGCACGTACATGTAATCGCCGATCACCCACGGTTTGCGGAGATCCTCTCGCGCCCACTCGCCTGCGCCCATGCCGGCCAGCCCGAGCAGGAGGAGCGCGCCCGTCGTCACGGGGCCGTACTTCCCGCCACGGAAGAGCAGGATCGCGAGCGTCCCCACGATGATCAGCGGGAAGGCGATCGCCGCCACGCGAAGCGCCATCTGTGCCATTGGGTAGCCGGAGTTCGCGTCGGGCGTCAACGCCGCGCCGATGAGCGCGCCGATGTTGGCGCTCGTCGCACCGAACACCTCGGCGACCGGGACGCCCGAGCGCAGCGCGTCGCTGAGATACCAGATCATCGAAAGCGGGATGCCGATCGCGGCGGGCAACACCCAGTAGGTGCCCGCCCAGCGCGCCACCTTCGACTTCAGCGCCTCCGAGCCGCCCAGGCTCGCCGCGAACATCGCGTAGAGACCCGTCAATCCGACCGCGACGAGAGTGCGCAGCACGACGGAGGAGACGTACGTCGGATTGAGGAACCCATCCCAGAAGTCCCGCGTCTCGAGCCACCGGCCGGGCGTCAGCATGTAAGCGAGGATGCCGTTGATGACGACGAGCGAGAGCCACGCCGACCAGAAGTAGATCCAGCCGATCCGCAGGTGCGTCTTCGCGTCGAGCGTCCTCCAGCCGTAGTAGTAGACAGTCGCCGCGGCGATCTCGATCACGAAGAACGTCCACTCGATCGCCCAGCCCCAGACGAAGGTGTTGATCAGGGACGAGGTCGCCGCGGGGTGGACCAAGCCGATCGTGAACCAGATGCCGACACCGGTCACGGCGCCGAACACGAGCGTCAGCAAGATGAACCAGCGGGCGATCCGCTCGAGGAAGTCGAGGAACTCGCTGTCGTTCTCGCGCCGGGCCTTGCGCTCCGCGACGACCAAGAAAAGACCGCCGCCGACCGCGAAATGCGAGACGAAAACGTGGACGATCGCCACGAACGCGATGAGCAGGCCGGGAGCTGGGATGTCCCAGATGGGGTAGTTCATGCGGGGCCTCTCGGTCTCTCAGGAGACGTGAGGCCTATTAATATCCCGTAAGTTGATTCGGCGAAAGGGGGTCGCCGCGCCCGGTCCCACTCGGGGTTCACCCCTCGCAGCGTCCCCCGAGGTGCTCGGCCAGGAAGCGATCGGCGCGCCGGTAAAAGTCCAGGCGGTTCTCGGGGCGTGCGAAACCGTGGCCTTCGTCCTCGTAGACCACGTACTCGATCGGCAGCCCCTTCGTCCGCATGGCCTCGACGAACTGGTCGCTCTCGGCCTTCTTCACGCGCGGATCGTTGGCCCCCTGCGCGATGAGCATGGGACAGCGCACGCGATCGACATGGAAGAGCGGGGAACGGCTGTGAATGAACTCCATCTCCGCGCGCTCGTCCGCAGAGAGGTCCTCGGGCGCCTTGGGGGCGCCCGCGCGCTCTCCGTCCTCGTAGCGCGGCAAGCGGCCGACACGGCGATCGAGCATCGCCCGGAAGCTCTCCCAGTAGGGTGGGACGGTGTTGAGGAAGGTCTCGAGGTTGGAGGGGCCGACGATCGAGACCCCGCATCGGTAGAGCTCCGGCGTGAACGTCACGCCCGCTAGCGTCGCATAACCGCCGTACGACCCACCGAAGATCGCCACCCGGCCGGGGTCGGCGATTCCCTCGCCGATCGCCCATCGCACCGCGTCGGTGAGGTCGTCCTGCATCCGACCGCCCCACTCGCGGTCGCCGGCGTTGACGAAGTCCTTCCCGTACCCGGTCGAGCCGCGGTAGTTGACCTGCAGGCTGGCGTAGCCACGGTTGGCGAGCCACTGGGCCTCGGGGTCGTATCCCCACGAATCGCGGACCCACGGCCCGCCGTGGACATTGAGCACGAGCGGGAAGGGGCGCGTCCCGCCGCGCGGCAGCGTGAGATAGCCGTGGATCCTCAGACCGTCACGCGCCCCGAACGAGACGGGCTGCATGGGCGCCAACGGCAGGCCGACGAGCGCCTCCCGGTGCACGAAGAGGTGCTCGAGCGTCGCGTGCTCGCGATGCCAGATCGCGTAGCTCACGGGACCGTCGTCGACCATGAAGCCCACGAGCCAGGTGCGGTCGTCCAGCGTGCGATCGACGAGCCCGAAATCCCCAGGGGTGGCCGCTCGCAAACGTTCGAGGTCGGCCGCGACGGCAGGGTCGAGAGCCAGCCACTCACGCCGCGCACGCTCGAACGCGACCATCTGCACCGTGTGTTCGGTCGGATGGAAGTGGACTCGCGCGACGTCGAAGTGCGGATCCGCGACGATCTCGGTGAGCACCCCGGTGGCAAGGTCGATGGCTACCAGCGCGGCAGCGTTGCGGCCGCGGCTATCTTCGAGGAAGAGCGTGCGACCGTCCTTGGAGAAGTGAATCGGGCCCGAGACGAGCGCGTCCTCGGGGGGGAAGGTGAGCAGTGTGCGCGGCGCGGCGCCGGCGCCCTCTTGAAGGCAGAGCGACGTCGACCCGTCGGGATGACTCAGCATGAAACCGCGAATCTCGAGGTCGTGGTCGACGAGCCAGCGCGAGATCTCGGGCGTGCCCTGACGAAGCGGCGCCAGCGCGCCCGTACGGATGTCGAGCAGGAATGCGTCGTGGACGCGCTCATCGCGGTTGTTGAGGCCCACGACCAGTTCGTGCGGGCGGCGCGGCGAGTCCGCGAGAATTTGCGCCTGGACGGGGTGGGGAACGGCCGGATCGTCGGGAGTCAACGAGCGCTCGGCACCCGTGGCCACGTCGACCGCGAAGAGACGCCAGTTCTCGTCGCCGTCGCGATCCTGGACATAGAGCACCGTGTCGCTGGTGTGGGTCCAGCCGTGGTGCCGGATCCCGCGGCCGCGGTCGCGCGTCAGCGGAACGGCCTCACCGGTCAGCTGCCGGCGAATCCACACATTGAGGATCCCCTCGTCCGGCGCGATGAAGGTCAGGGATCGGCCGTCGGGCGAGATCTGGGGCGACACTCGGTCGGGATTGCCGAAGAGCACGTCGAGGGGAATCAGGGCGGGGGGGGAAGGGCTGCGCTCGTCCTGCATCGAAGCTCCTGTGCGCGCGCGGCGGGCCTGGCGGGCGTTTCACCGCGCGAGAGGGCGAGCCCGCGTTGCGATGAACGGGGTCGGACCGCGATACTACCCTCCGTCCGCGATTCGGGCCGGAGACGAACGACACACGGGGGTTGCATGTGCTTGAAGGACAAGCCTCGAAAGGAACCCAAGCCGGGCAAGTTCGAGTGCAAGAAGTGCGGTGCCGTCTCGCGAAAGGAGAACAAGCTCTGCAAGCCGAAGAAAATCGATTGACGCGCGAGCGCGCCCGGCTCCTCGCGGCCACCCTCATTTTCGTCCTGCTCGGCGCAGTCGGCGGCGCGGCTGCCGCGGAGACTCCCCCCAAGGAGTCGCTCGAGCAGAGCGGACTCGCGCTCTACACGACGGTGCTCGGCGAGCTCGATCAACTCGATCGGCGCGCGCAATTCCTCGAAGAGAGTTCGCGCCAGGCATTGCTCGGCATGTGGGCCGAGCACCGGCTCCAGGCGGCGATCGATCCCTACTCGCTCGCGCTGCACCAAGAGGGCCGGCTGCGCTTCGATCCCTTCGTGAAGTCGATGCGCGAGGCCACGCTCGCCGCCGACTTCCAAGGGCGCCGGGGCACCGAATTCGACGGCGAGATCTACAACGCGAAGCGCACCTACGAGAAAGCGCGTTCGCGGCTGGTCGACGAACTCGGCGCACTGCGTGCCCTCGTACGGGATCCTCGTCAGAACGGAGGCGGAACACTCGCGGCCGGCGACCACGCGGCGATCCGCCGGCGCGCGATGGCGGCCCACGACGCGCTGGCGCGGATGGTGGCCTACCCCGTGCGCGCCAGGAAACTCGTCGGCGACCACCGCGACTTGTGGCTCGGCAACCTGGCCTCGATCGAGAAAGCCGTGCCCACTCCGGAGGCGCTCTCCGAAATGGCGCCCGCCACGAGGGCCGCGCTCGATGAGATGCGCAAGAGCGTCGCGGTCATGGAGCGCGAGAACTCCACTACGGTCGCGACGGCGCAGAAGGCCGCGAACGACCTTTTCACGACGCTCGATGCCATGCGCCAGAAGCTCGCGTCGCTCGCGGAGTCCGCAACGCCCGCGAAGTGAGCGCTAGTGCCGCTTGGGCGCCTCGACGATGTCCATGAGTTCGGTCAGCGCCGCGTGGTAGCCGTCGACGAGAACGCGCGGATCCGGCACGAGGCCCGTGTCCGCCGCGATGCCGACGTAGACCTGGCCCGAGTAGCTGAGGATGCTCAGGCCGAGGCCGAGGCCGCCCGCGCGCGGCACCCAGAACATTGCGCGCGAGAGCTGCACACCGGCGAGGAAGATCGGCTCGCGGGGGCCCGGGACATTCGTCATCACTGCGGTCGCCTTGCTCGCGAAGAGGTCGACGAGCGGCTTGGTTCCCCCGCGCGGTACGAAGCCGAGCGCCTTGAGGATCTGAAAGGCCACGAGCGCGTCGGGGGAGCGCTTGATCTCGTCCATCCGGGCCTTCGTCTCGAGGAATCGATCGAAAGGGTCGTCGATGCCGACCGGCAGGGTGAGATAGACGAGTCCGAAGTGGTTGCCGAGCCGCGCGGCGTCTTCGATGGGACGCAGATTGACGGGCACCATTGCGCGCACGTCGACATCCTGCGTCGGCTCGTGGCGCGTCTCGAGGTAAATCCGTACGGCACCGGCGGCAGCTGTGATCAGCACGTCGTTGATCGTGCCGCCCAGGACGCGGCCGATCTCCTTGACGCGATCCAGCGGGTAAGGGGGCGACCAGGCGCAGCGCTTCGCGGTTCCGAGCGGGCCCTTGAGCGAGGTCGGCGAGTCCGGCGGGATCGATACCAGACGCACCAGCGACCCCGCGCCCGAGAGTGCGAGGCCCGCGAGATCGACCGTTCGATGCGGTTGGCTGAAGAGCGAGACGCCCTCGTCGAGCACCGTGCCCGCCGCCCCGATCGTCGTACCCATGGCGCGACGCAGCGCGCCGACCATCGCGTCCAGAGTGAAGGGCTCGCCTTTGCTTCGGGATCGCTCCTTCTCCGCGCGCGGTGTCTGCGCGGCCAGAGGGTTGTCGTCCATCATCGAGAGCATCACGTAGATCAAGGCTATGCCGTCGGCGATGCAGTGATGGAAGCGGCCGATGACGGCCGAGCCACGCCCCACGCCTTCGACGACGTGCAACTTCCAGAGCGGATGCTCGGGATCGAGGGGCGTGCTCATCAGAACGCCGACACGATCCTGAAGCGCTTCATCTGTGTGCTCGGCGAGTTCCTCGATGACGACATGGCGCTCGATATCGAAGTCGAGCGCGTCTTCCCAGTAGGGGCCGAGGCCCAGGATGCCCGGATCGATGACGCGCTGGCGGAAGCGGTCGAAGCGCAGGAGGCGCTCGGCCACCAGAGTGCGCACGCGCTCGGCGGGCAACGGCTCGTCGAAGAACATCACGCCGACGACCTGCATGAGGTTCGTCGGCTGATCCATGCGAAGCCAGGCCGCGTCCACGGCGGACAGGGACTCGCGTCGCGGTCGCGCCATCACGAACTCAGCTCTGCGCGCCGCCGGAGTCGAGCCGGGTGCGCACATCGGCGAGGATCGCGAGCGCGTCCTCGACGCGCTTTTCCTGACGCGCGAGACGGGTGGAAATCGAGTCGAGGCGCTCGAGAAGCTGCGCGATGTCGTTCTTCGACGGGAGGCTGGCGAAGTCCATCGCGTCACGGATCGTGCGATCGACGCTGCCCTTGGCGACCATCCCGCGTTCGAGCGCGGCGGTGAAGAGCGGATTCTGCAGGAGCTGGCTCGCGAGTTGATTGAAGGCCTCCTCGCCGGCGCCGGAGAGGCGCGCGAGGAGATCGCCGATCGGTCCTTCCGAGTCACGAGACGACGCCATGGTGCCTCCTTCCCGCGGATGGTCGCTGCGCCCGCGGGCGCGCGTCAGACGAGCAGGTGGTCGTTGCCCGTGGCCGCGAGCATGTCTCGATACTCGGGCTCGATCGGGCGCATCACGGGCGAGAGCTTGAGGATGAGCGCCATCGGCCCTGAGAGCTTGATGCGGCCCATCGTGACCGCGAGGATGACGTTCTCTTTGCCCTGGAAATAGCGATTGGCGACGTCACTCTTCATCTGGAGAGTGACGAGCGGCTCCCAGTCGCGTGCGTCGTCGCCCCATATCCAGCGCACGTTGCGGCCCGATTCTTCCGACCACGTCACGTTGAGTACGAGGTCGAGATCCGAGAAGACGAAGCGGTGCGGCGCGCGCGCGGCTTTGAGTTCGGGGCCGACTTTGGGGTGGCGATCGACGAGTTCCCAGAGCTTGTCGAACACCAGGACGAACTCTTCTTTGCTGCGAAACTCCGCCATCGCGACCTCCACGAGAGGCGCGAACTATAGCAAGAACCGCGGAATCGTCACGATCCGGTGTTCGCCGCGGCGCGTCAGACCTTGGCCTCGAACTGATCGAAGAGCAAGTCGAGATCGGCGACGATCACGCGGCGACGCTGGAAGACGGCACAGCCGTCCTGCTCGAGTTGCTTGATCGTTCTCGAGAGCGACTCGGGCCTCGCGCCGAGCATCGCGGCGAGGTCTTGCCTGGAGAGCGGCAACTCGATTGTCAGCGTTCCGTCGTCGCCCGCCGTGCCGAAGCGATCCTTGAAGACGAGCAGGAGGTGAGCGAGCCGCACCTTGAGCGGGAGGGTCGCCGCCTGGAGCCGCTCCGATTCGGCGTCTCGCAGGTTCTCGGCGGTGCGCTTGAGGAACTGCAGGCCGAGGTTGGGATTGGTTTCGACGAGCCGGCGGACCGAGATGCGATCCACGAAGCAGACCCGGCAGCGCGTGAGCGCCTCGGCGGTTCCGGTATAGCCGCCCTCCGCGAAGAACGCGAGGTAGCCAAGCGTGTCTCCGGCGTGGAAGAGGCGCGAGATGATCTGGTTCCCCGCCGTGTCGAACTTTCGCAAGGCGACGCTGCCGGACTCGATGCAGTGGATCCCCATGCAGGGATTTCCCTGGTAGAAGATCACCTGGCCGGGCTCGTAGACGTTCGCGATCTTGGCCCGATTGAGCAGGGCTAGATCGCCTTCCGCGAGCACGCACCACTCGCTGCGATCGCGGGATTGGCATCCGAAACAACCTGCGGGGCGGGGGGCGCTCCCCGACCGGGGCGCGTCCTCGCGTTCGGCACTCATCGTCGATTGGTCCTCAGCCTGATCCGTGTTTCCCGTTCGTGATTCTGAGGTCAGAACTTGATCTTGATCAAGTCTGCCGATAACGGCCATCAAAAACCGACTTCTTCGCTCGGCCTAGACTCCGCTCACCTTCGAGCGGACATGACATGAGCGAAAAGATACCGAAAGTTGTCGTTCCGGCAGGGGTCGCGGCCTCGGTCGCCTCCCACCCCGAAGTGCTTCGCGGCCGCCGGCCCCAGGGACAGGTGCTCGTCTATGCCGGGCACGTGCCGCTGAGCCTCTTCGTCGTGATGACCGGCAAGGTCCGCGTCGAGCACCCCTCGCCCGATCGATGGATAGAGGAGTTCGAAGCCACGCCCGAGCGTCCGCTCCTGACCCCCGCGCCCGACGCGCTGGGCCAGACCGCACGGGCGACGGTGAGCCTCGCGGAGGACTCGGACGTCCTTTTCGTCCCGCGGAGCATCGTCACGTCGGATCCGAGCATCGTCGCCGCGCTCTCGGAGCCGGCGTTTCTGTCGTTGTCATTGAGAGTGGAGCGCACATGAGCGAACGGTTGGAAAAATTCGTCTACGACGACAAGATCACGCGCTGGTTCCTGGGCGCCACGCTCCTCTGGGGCGTCGTCGGCATGCTCGTCGGCCTGATCGTCGCGCTGCAGATGGTGCGGCCCGAGCTGAGCTTCGGCTTGCCGTGGCTGACCTTCGGGCGGCTGCGTCCGCTGCACACCAACGCCGTGATCTTCGCCTTCACGGCGAACGGCATCTTCGCGGCGGTCTACTACTCGACGCAGCGGCTGCTCAAGGCGCGCATGTGGAACGACGCGCTGAGCTGGATCCACTTCTGGGGCTGGCAGGCGATCATCGTCGCGGCGGCGATCACGCTGCCGCTGGGGATCACGCAGTCCAAGGAGTACGCCGAACTGGAGTGGCCGATCGATCTCGCGATCGCCGTCATCTGGGTCGTCTTCGGCGTGAACTTCTTCGGCACGGTGATCAAGAGGCGCGAGCGCCACATATACGTCGCGATCTGGTTCTACATCGCGACGATCATCACGATCGCGATCCTGCACATCTTCAACAACCTCGTCGTGCCGGCGCAGCTCTTCAAGAGCTATCCGATCTACGCGGGCGTGCAGGACGCTTTCATGCAGTGGTGGTACGGCCACAACGCGGTCGGCTTCCTGCTCACGACGCCGATCCTCGGGTTCATGTACTACTTCATGCCCAAGGCCGCGGGCCGGCCCGTCTACTCGTACAAGCTCTCGATCCTGCACTTCTGGTCGCTGATCTTCATTTACATCTGGGCGGGTCCGCACCACTTGCACTACACGGCGCTTCCGCGCTGGGCATCGACGCTGGGCATGCTCTTCTCGGTGATGCTCTGGATGCCGAGCTGGGGCGGCATGATCAACGGCTTGCTCACCCTGCGCGGCGTCTGGCACAAGCTCGTCGAGGATCCGGTCCTCAAGTTCTACGCCGTCGCCGTGACCGCCTACGGCATGTCGACCTTCGAGGGTCCGCTGCTCTCGGTGAAATCCGTCAACGCGCTCTCGCATTACACCGACTGGACGATCGCCCACGTCCACGCCGGCGCGCTGGGATGGGTCGGATTCATGATCTTCGGCATGGCCTACTGGCTGCTGCCGCGGGTCTACCAGACCGGCAAGCTCTGGAGCGACAAGCTCGCCGAGACGCACTTCTGGGTCGGGACGGTCGGCATCATCCTCTACGTCGTCCCGATCTGGGTCGCGGGAATCACCCAGGGACTCATGTGGCGCGCCTTCGACGAATCGGGACGCCTTGCTTACCCCGACTTCGTCGAGACCGTGATGCGCCTGATGCCGATGTACTGGGTGCGCGTCATCGGCGGCTCGCTCTACATCGTCGGTACGCTGATGTGCGTGCTCAACGCGGTGATGACCTGGGCGAAGCGGCCCGCGCGCTACGAGGAGCCCGTCTACGAGGCGCCCGCGCTCGTCGGGTCCTATCACGAGGCACCGGCCTACTCCGCGCTGCGCGAGACCCGCGCCCACGTCGCGAAAGTCGCTTACAAGCTGGAGCAGCTCTCGGGTCTCACCTTCCACCGGCGCTGGGAGCGCCTGCCCGTGCTCTTCTCGGTGTACGTGGGCATCGCCGTGATCAGCGCGTCGCTCTTCGAGATCGTACCGACGTTCCTGATCAAGTCGAACGTCCCCACGATCGCGACCGTACTGCCCTATACGCCGCTCGAGGTGCTCGGCCGCGACATCTACGTGGCCGAAGGCTGCTACAACTGCCATTCGCAGATGGTGCGCCCGATGCGCCACGAAACCGAGCGCTACGGCGAGTACTCGAAGGCGGGCGAGTTCGTCTACGACCGTCCGTTCCAGTGGGGTTCGCGGCGCATCGGTCCGGATCTCCACCGCGTCGGCGGCCGCTACTCGCATCTCTGGCATGTGCGCCACATGGAAGATCCGCGCTCGACGACGGCTCAGTCGATCATGCCGGCGTATCCGCATTTGTTGAAAGGCGAGATCGACTACGACGTCTTGCCGAGCCGCCTCGAGGTGCTCGCGACGCTCGGCGCTCCTTACGACCAGGAACTCGAAATCGGCGTGCAGATGGCGCGCCAGCAGGCGGAGAAGATCGCCGCGGAGATCGTCGAGCAGGGCGGGCCTTCCGGGCTCGAGAACAAGGACATCGTTGCGCTCATCGCCTACCTCCAGCGCCTCGGCACCGACATTTATCGCGAACCGGCGTTGGAGACGCCGCCCGCGGCGAATGTCGAGCAGCAGGCCGGGCGGTGAGGCGATGAAACTCAGCGACGTCATGGGGCGCTCGGGGCTGGTCTCCTTCGCGGAGATTGCGCTGCTGCTCTTCATCGCCGCCTTCATCGGCATCGTCATCTACACGTTCATGAAGCGCAATCGCGAGAAGTACGAACGCGCCCGCCACATGCCCCTCGAAGACGACGAACCGATCGATCCGCGCCCCGCCTCGGGCAGGGGCTCGTCCGGCAGAGGAGACGCTCGATGAGCGACCGGAAGACACGGGACCAGCTTCGCGACCACGAATTCGACGGCATCAAAGAGTACGACAACCCCATGCCGCGCTGGTGGGTGGCGGTCTTCTGGATCACCATCATTGCCTCGCCGCTTTACATCATCTATTTCCACTTCGGCACCGGTCCGAGCGAGCTCCAGCAGTACCAGGCGCAGATGGACTCGTTCTACGAGATGCAGCGCGAGCAGCTTCTTGCGCTGGGCGAAGTCAGCGAGCCCGTGCTGGTCAAGGTGATGGACAACGGCCCGATGGTCGAGTCGGGGCGCAAGATCTTCGTCGGCAAGTGCGCGCAGTGCCATGAAGCGGACGGCGGCGGCAACATCGGCCCGAATCTCACCGACGACTATTGGCTGCACGGCGGCAATCTCATGGACATCTATGTGACGGTTCGCGACGGCGTCCCGGCGAAGGGCATGATCTCGTGGCAGCGGCAACTCACGGAAGCCGACATGATGGCGGTTTCGGCCTACGTCGGGACTCTGCAGGGCACCACTCCCGCGAAGAGCAAGGAGCCGCAGGGCGACCGCTTCATCCGCAGCGAGAGCCAGCCGGAGGCCGAGGCCGTCAGCGCGCCCGAGGAAAGCGCCGAGGAACCATCGGAATCGGCGGCGGCGGCGGCATCCTGATCCGCGGCGGCAGCGACCTGCGAAGAGAGCGAAAGGAAGACAGCGCGTGAGCGAGAGCAAGCCCAAGCACCAAGGCATTCCCGACGCCGACGAACAGGTGCTCTCGACCCTCAATATCGATGGCAGTCGCCGCTGGATCCGGCCCAAGGTATTCCGCGGGCGCTTTTGGAAGGCGCGGTTCTCTTTGGCGTGGAGCCTGATCGCGATCTTCACCGCGCTGCCCTACGTCACGATCAGCGGCAAGCCGGCGGTGCTCCTGGACATCACGCGCCGGCAGTTCACGCTCTTCGGCACGACCTTCCTGCCCACCGACACGTTCTTCCTGATGCTGCTCTTGGTCGGGCTCGTCGTGACGATCTTCCTGCTCACCGCGATCTTCGGCCGCGTGTGGTGCGGTTGGGCGTGTCCGCAGACGGTCTACATGGAGTTCGTCTATCGCCCCATCGAACAGCTTCTCGAGGGCGGGCGCGCTGGCCAGCTCAAGATGGACCGGGATGGAGGCGGGCTGCGGCGCGCACTCAAGTACCCGATCTTCCTGCTGGTCTCGGCGTTCCTCGCGCACACTTTCCTCGCTTACTTCGTCGGCGTCGATCAGCTCTTGACGTGGGTCATGGGATCGCCGGCGCAGCATCCGATCGCCTTCGCCGTGATGGCCTTGACGACCGCGCTGATGTTCTTCGACTTCGCGTACTTCCGCGAGCAGACCTGCCTCGTCGCCTGCCCCTATGGACGCCTGCAGTCCGTGCTACTCGACCGCAAGTCGGTCATCGTCGGGTACGACGAGCGGCGTGGCGAACCTCGGGCCAAGGCCACGCGACGGCAGCGTGACGGAGAGGCCTCGTTCGGCGACTGCGTCGACTGCGGCTACTGCGTGGCCTCATGTCCGACCGGCATCGACATCCGCCAGGGGCTGCAGATGGAGTGCGTGCACTGCACGCAGTGCATCGACGCCTGCGACTCCGTGATGGCGACGGTGGGCAAGCCGCTCGGATTGATCCGCTACGGGTCCCAGGAGTCGTTCTCCGGGAAAAAGCAGCGCATCTTGCGGCCGCGCGTCATCTTCTATCCCGCGATTCTGGTCATCGTCTTCGGCTTGCTAGGTTTCTCTCTCGCGAAGCGCGAGACCGCCGACGTCACCTTGTTGCGCGGATTGGGGACGCCCTACGCGGAACTGGAGTCGGGCCTCGTGTCGAACCAGATCCGCGTGAAGATCGTCAACCGGAGCACGGCGCCGCAGACCTACACGATCGAGCTCGTCGGCGTCGAGGGCGCCGAGCTGGTGGCGCCCGAGAATCCCGTCGGCGTCCAGCCCAACAAGGCGGTGTCGACGACGATATTCGTGAACCTCCCTCGCGATCGCTTCGTCGACGGCAAGCTCGAGGCGAAGCTGCGCGTCCACGACGGCGTCGCCTTCGACCGCACGCTCGACTACCGGCTCCTCGGTCCCTACGGCAGCGCCGCTCCCGCGAGCGGCGCGGCGGGAGAGTGACGCATGGCCCGCGAAAAAGGCTGGTACTGGCCGATTCTTCTCGTGCTCTTCCTGCTCGGTGGCATCGTCCCCGGCATCGTTCTCGTCGCCGTGGCCATCGACGATCCTTCATTCGCCGTCGAAGAGAACTACTACGACAAGGCACTCGCCTGGGACCAGCAACAGAAGGAACGGCGTGAGAGCCGCGCACTCGGTTGGGCGCTCGAAGTCGCCGTGCATAACGACGCGACGATGCCCGGATTCCGCCGCGTCGGCGTCGTTGTGCGCGATCGCGTGGGCGCTCCCATCGAGAAGTGCGACGTTGCGCTCGAGACCTTCCACAACGCCCGCGCCGCGGACCGGCTGCGCGTCTCGCTCGAGCCCCTTCCCGGCGCGGCGCACGCGGCGAGCGTCCCGATGCGGCGGGCCGGGCTCTGGGAGATGCGCTTCGCGGCGCAGTGCGGCGACAAACGCTTCGTCGACACGCTGACGCGGGAACTCTCGAGTCATCTGCCATGACCGCGCTCGTCGTCACCGTCTTCCTCGCGAGTCTCGTCGGCAGCCTGCACTGCGCGGGTATGTGCGGGCCCTTCGTCGCGTTCTACGCCGGTGGCGAGGGCGGACGCGGTTGGCGCGGTGCGCTCGCGCACCTCGCCTACAACGGCGGGCGCCTCCTCTCCTACGTCGTGCTCGGCATCGCGGCCGGCGCGCTCGGTGCCGCGCTCGACCTCGCGGGAACCGAGTTCGCGGGAGTGCAGCGCGTCGCGGCGATGCTCGCGGGCGCGCTGATCGCGGGGTGGGGCATCGTCACGCTCATGCGGCTCGCCGGCGTGCGGCTCCCCGCGTTCGGCGGGAGGACCGCGCTCGGACGACGCGTCGGCGCGGTCCTTCGCGGCGTGGCCTCCTGGCCGCCCGCCGCGCGCGCGCTCGCGATCGGCCTGCTCTCGGTTCTCCTGCCGTGCGGCTGGCTCTACGCGTTCGTGATCACGGCGGCGGGCACGGGGAACCCCTTCAAGGGCGCGCTCGCGATGGCGGCCTTCTGGCTCGGCACCGTCCCGATCATGGCGGGAGTCGGCGCGGGCGTTCAGCTGCTTTTTGGACCGCTGCGCCGGCATGTTCCGGTCTTCACGGCCATCGTTCTCGTCATCGTCGGCATCTTCGCCATCGCCGGACGTCTCCCGCTCGTCGGCGTCGCGCACGCCGCGCCGCCGGCCTCGCTCGAGGAGGCGCAGGCGCGCGCGGAGAGCGCGCCGGACGAAGAGCCCTCGTGCTGCCATGGCCCTCGCTGAGATTCCGCGCGCGTCGGAGGTCGGTTGCAGCCACTGTGGGCTGCCCGTTCCCGCCGGCCTGATCCGAGCCGGCGAGACCGAGCACTTCTGTTGCGACGGATGCCGCACCGTCTACGCGGTCATCCACAGTGAAGGCCTTGACCGCTACTACGACGTGAAAAGCTCCCTCGCCGCGGCGGGCGCGCCGGCGCGGACGACCGGGCGGCGCTACGAGGAGTTCGACGATCCGTCG
>CAZPJJ010000043.1:0-15921 GCA_964586535.1 uncultured Acidobacteriota bacterium
AGAATCTCGCCGTCCTCCGAACCGCTCTCGAGGGTTTCTCTCCGCAGTCCGCGACCAGCGCAACTTTGAAGACGCTCTGTGAGGCGGCGAAACCCCTCGCCGGGGCGAGCGAGCTTGCCAGAGAGTCGCTCTCCGATCGGCGCACGGTTGCTCGAGCGATCCTGACCGTCGCGCGCGGCCTCGGATTTGCCGCGGACGAAGCCCCGTGCGTCGCCGAGGCTCTCGCCGCGGTAGAAAGAAACTCGGACGAGGCAACGATCGTCGACGCGGAGGGCTGTGCGGCTCACGTGTCGAGCGTCGCGGCTGCGCTCGGCGCCTCGCTGGCCGATGCACCTTCCCGATACCAGAGCGCGGCGGCCATCGCAGAGCGATTCGCCGCGCGCTTCGGCGATGCGGCTGGGCAGAGCCCCGTTATCCGCGAAGCGACCGTAGCCGGGGCACGCGAACTCGGCTCACGGCTCTCGGAACTCGCGGCCTTCGTGAACGAAGGGCCGAGCGGCGCTTCGGATTTGCGTGTCCGCGTCCGGGAACTGCGGCTCATGGCCGGCTCCGAGAAACTCTGGCAGCGGTCCTTGGAAGACGCGGGGAAGGTATCGGACGAGGACGGGCGAAGCCTCGCGTTCATGATCCGCGCCGCGCTGGCGGGCCGGGAGGCGCGCGCACTCGAATTGGCAGCGGCGGACCCTCATGCCGCTCGCCTGGCCGGGTGGCACGCGAATCTCGCGGTCGCGGATGCGCTGGATTTGGCGGCGACGGGCCGGCTCGACGAGGCCATCGTCGTTCTGAGGGAGGCACGCGATGCGGACGATGTCGTCCATGCGTCGCGAAGCTCCGCGCTCATGGAAGCCGGTTTGGCTCTGCTTCTCGAATGGCGCGCACGTGCCGAGCCGGCCTCCTCACGGTCCGCGGAAGTCTTGCGAGTCCAAGCACGCGAGCACCTCTCCAAAGCGTTCGAACTCGATGCGGGACTCGCGCTGCCCGCGTCGATCTTTCCGGAGTGGATTCGGGAAGCATGGCGGGGACTTCGGGGCGAGCGACCGTGAGACGATCTCCGGGCCGCGTTCGCCGATCGGGAACTAGGATGTCCACGAGCGGCGTCGCGGTGCGCGGGCGAGTCCGAGAGCACCGTGGCGTTCCGTCGTCAGAACGAGACCGGGCCAAGGAGAGCGATCGATGAGCCGATTCACTCCCGTGCGCTGGCGAGAAGGCATGTTCCTCCGGCCCCATCATTTCCAGCAGCACGACGCGTTCCTGGAGACCCGCGAAGTCCATCGCGCGCGCCTCCTACATGGAGAAGGTTGGGGCGTGGCGCGTCTCGAAGTGGAGGAGGTGCCCCTGGCGTCCTACACGTTCCATCTGCGCGCGCTCGAGGCCGTGCTCCCGGACGGCACCCTGCTCGACATTCCCCGCAACGCTCGTGTCGCCCAACGATCGTTCGAGAAGGCGCTGGGACGGGCTGGCAGATCGCTCGACGTTGCGATCGGCGTGCCGGGGCGCGAAGAACAACGCGCGCAGGCGACGAACGCCGACGTCGCCGATGCGACGGCGCGCTATGTGGGTGGTGAAGCCGAGTTCTACGACATCGAGACGGGGCACTCTCCGTCAGTAGTCGAGGATCTGCGCTACAACGCCCGGCTCTTCTTCGGCGACGAGTCCACGGCGGGATACGAGACGTTGCCGTTGGCCCGTTTGCGGCTCACCGGCGAGCCCGGTCGCCCCGTCGAACTCGATCCCACCTTCGCGCCACCCTGTCTCAGCGTCGCTGCCTCGCCCGCGCTCACGAACTCGCTGCGAGCGGTCACGGAGCGCGTCTCGCTCTCGTTACGTCAACTCGGCGGAGAAACAGTCGACGAGACCCGCCCTCGGTCGATGGTCCTCTACGGCGCGCTCTCCGCCGCCCTCCCTGTGCTCCGCGATCTGCTCGACGAGGCCCACGGTCATCCTCGAGTCGCGTTTCGCGAGCTCGCCCGGCTCGCTGGTGCTTTGGCTCAGCCGGGTCGCGCACTCGTCGCGGACGATCTGCCGGCATACCAGCACCGCGATCCGGCGCCGCTCTTCGAGGAAATGCGGCAACTCATCATCGAGTGGAGTACACCTGCTATCGACCGCCGCTGGGTGCGCGTCGAACTGACCCGCGACAAAGATCTCTTCGCTGGCGCGGTTCCCGCTTTCGCGCGCGAACGCGGCGCTCGCGTGATCCTCGAGATTCACGCCGCGGAGTCGGCGCCGCGAGTGAAGACGATGATGCTCGGTGCCAAGATCAGCGGACCATCTCGGATAGAAACGCTGCAGACCTACCTCTTGCCGGGAGTCGGAACCGAAGTGCTCTCGGGACCACCATCGGAGTTGCCCCCCGGGCCCGTGGGAGCCTATTTCAGACTCAAGATCGAGGAGAACACCGAGTGGGAGCAGCACGTGCTTCCGGATGGCACGCTCGCCGTGTTCGTCCTCGGTTGCCCGTCCGACGTCCGCGTTTCGCTCGTGGCGATTCGCCCAGCGGTCGGCTGATGCACGATCGAAGGAGTTCGTGATGGCACGCGACGACCGAAGCCGGCGTGATCGAAATCGTGTCCCACCCGGTGCGGGGGACGAGCGTGACGACGACATCTTCGCTGCCGACGACGAGGGTTTCGCCGACGAATTGAGCGGTCCCACGCCGAAGGCCGATGCGGGGAAGGGATCGGGACGCCGGGCCCCCTCTCGCGGCCGCATCGATTGGGAAGAACTCGACGAAGGCGGGCGCCGCGCGGGCAGGGACGACGGTTCCTGGGAGCGGGACGAAGCGACCGAAGACGAGCCGATCGTTGCGGCGCCGAGCCGCCGACGCGCCGCGCCCCGGAGCCGCGCCACGCTCCTCGAACTCGCCACGCCGGTGATCGGCTATTGCGCGATGCTCCCCCGCGCTCCTGGAGATTCCCAGCCAGCGTACGAGTCGTTCCGCCGCGAGATCGTCGACGGCCTCAGGCGGCTCGAGGCGGAAGCGGGTGCGAACGGGATCGAGGTCGAGGACGCACGCGAGGCCTGCTACGCGCTCTCGCTCTTGCTCGACGAGCAGATCGCCGAGTCGCAGTGGTCGGAGCGGACGCGATGGATGGGCGAACCGCTGACACTGATGATGCATCAGGATCCCGAGGCGGGAGTGAACTTCTTTCGCCGTCTCGAGGCACTGCAGGATCGCCAGGCGCAGGTGAAGGAAGTCTTTCTGATCTGCTTGGCGCTGGGTTACCGGGGTAAATACGTGGGAATGGATCCCGCGCAAGCGGCGGCCGAGTTGGGAGCGATCCGGCAGACGCTCCTGCGGCAGATTCACCCGGTAGCGATCGATCAGATAAGGCGGCTCTTTCCGGAAGCCTACCGCGAGGCATCGCCGCTCGCGGATCATGTCGCGCCGCCGCCCCGCTGGTGGCTTTGGGCAAGCGTTGGTGTGATCGCCGTCGCCCTGCTCATCTACCTCGGCCTCTTCTTCGGAGCGGGTGCCGTCGGCGAGGAAGCCGCGCGGACGATCGCTCCCGCCGCCGCGGACATCGAGGGCTCGGGAGGCACGCGATGATCAAGCGGTTGGCCACGCTGCTCGGCGTCTCCGGTATCTTCGTCGCTGCGATCGTTGTCGCGGTTCTCTCGGGGAAAGTCTCCGACGCGGTCGCGATCTGGCTCTATCCGGCTCTGGTCGCCCTCCTCTTCGTGGTCCTCGGCGTGGCGGCGTTCTTCTTTCGCATGCGGCCGCTCCTTTGGCTCTCGATCGCGGGCGTGGTCGGTCAGTTCCTGGGATGGGCCCTGATCTTCCTCGATCACATCGATCTCTGGTGGCGGGGCGTCCTTTTCGGGCTCCTCGTTCCCTTGGTCGTCGGACTCGTGATGGCGCTGGTCTGGCTGGTCGTGACGCTGCGCGCGCGCTGGCTGGAGCGCCGCATGATCGAAGGCGTCGGCGCGGCTCCGGGCGCGAGCGAGCAAGAAGTCCGCGCGGTGCGCGAGGGCATGGCCGAAGCGCTTCGACTCTTGCAGCGCGCCGGAAAGGGGCGCCAGGCGATCTACATGCTGCCCTGGTACCTCGTGATGGGGCGTCCTCAGGCGGGCAAGACGATCGCGATCAAGAACTCCGGACTCGGATTGCCGGTTCGACGCGACTGGGTGAAGGGCGTCGGCGGGACGAGGACCTGCGATTGGTTCTTCACCAACGACATGGTCTTTCTCGATACCCCCGGCCGCTGGGTCATGGAGGGCACCGACAAAGCCGATCGCGAGTACTGGACCGCGCTTCTCGATCTTCTTCGCAAGCACCGCGGCCGTCGACCGCTGGACGGTCTCGTCGTGGTCGTACCGGCCGAGGATCTGCTGGGCAAGAGCGAGAAGCAGGTTCAGGAGCAGGCGGGCAAGATCCGCGAGGTCGTCGACCTCATGCAAGAGCGCCTGCGCTTCCGGATACCGGTCTACCTGATCATCAGCAAGGCCGACCTCGTCGGCGGTTTCGTCGAGTTCTTCCGCGGGCTTCCGGGTCAGCGCCGCAACGAGATCCTCGGCTGGAGCCACACCGAGCCCGATCGTGGCGAGCCGACGGCGCTCATCGCGAAGGGCATGGATCGCATCGTCAAGCGGCTGCATGCCTATCGTCTGGAGATGATCGCCCGCGTCGGTTCCAGGACCCGCGCACGCAGGCTCTTTTTCTTTCCGGAGGAGTTCCGGCGGCTCAGCGATCCTCTCGTCGCGTTCGCGGAGGTGTTCTTCTCGAAGGATCGCTATCACGAGGCTCCGGTCTTCCGCGGTTTCTATTTCACCTCGGGCACGCAGGGAGAGGGCACGACGCTCTCGCGCGCGATGGTGGAGTTGGCGAGCAGGCTAGGGGTCCATCCCTCGACGTCGAAGGGTGCGCCGGAGGCCGAAGAAGAACCGAAGCGCAGCTACTTCCTACTCGACCTCTTCCGCGACTTGATGCTGCGCGACGAAGGACTCGTCGGCCGGACGGCCGGTCATTGGTTGCGGCGGCGGCGCGGGACGATGGTCGGCGCGTTCTTGCCCGCGGGGCTTGCTCTGGGCTTCGCGTTGCTCTGCGCGCTCGGTCTCTTCGCGAATCAGCGGCTTGCGACGACCATGAAGACCACCGTTCCACCGGTCGCTCGAACACTGCAGGATGCCGCGGCGGATCCGCAACTCGCCGATATCGAGAAGATCCTTGCCATGACCGGCGAACTCCGCGATCTCCATCGCAGCGCGACCGGATTCTCGATCTGGCGCGGTTATGGAATGCGGAGGGGACTCCGCGAGTCCGGCGGTGCCGCGGAGCAGACATTCACGGTCCTCCGCGAGGGATTCTCGCAGGCGGTGCTCCGCCCGCTTCTCGATCGAGCGGAGGCCGTTGCGAGTGGGAGCGCGAGCGGCGCGGAAGACGCGGCGACGATGCGTTCGTGCGCCGACCGCATGCAGATTCTCTCGTCGGTGGTCTGGCTTCGCATGGCGCGGCGCGCGCAGGCCGAGGACGAGCTTTCGGGGCTCGATCTCGTCTGGACGATTCCCGATGAGGATCGGTCCGCGGATGCGCGGCGCGAATTGCTCCGGCAGTTCCGGTACATCGAGCAGAGGTTGCCCGCGGGCGAGTCCTTCCTGCCGGGCTTCAGCGTCGACCGGGTCGCACGCGCCATCGTCGACGATTGCTCGACGCTCGGATCGGGATCCGCGCTCGGCAAGTACTGGGATTTTCTGCGGAGCTGCTCCGAAGGGGCGGTGTCACCGGAGGACGTGCAGCGCTGCTACGGCCGGCTCGAGGCCGCGATCGATCACGAAGAGCAGGACTACGGTCTCTTCAGCAGGCGCTTGCAGGAGCTGAAAGCGGATCTCTTGGGCCTGGCCGGAGAAGTCGGCGGAGCGACGACCGCCCTCGAGGCAATCGAGAGCATCAGCGACGTCGAGGCCGAGCGCGCGACGTGTATCGCCCGTTTCGACGACGAGATCGCGGGCAAGATCGAGAATTACGTGCGCGCGCAAGAAGCGATGATCACGACTTGCCAGCAAGAGGTCGAACTGATCAGCGATTGGCTGGAGAAGAGGCGTAAGCGCGGCGAGATTCTGAAAGAGCAAGCCGACGACCTCGATTCCTCCAACCGCGAGCTGGCCGAGAGTTTCCGCGTCTACGAGCGGGAGTGCGAAGGGCGCATGCTCCCCGGCATGACATCGCTCGAGGCATCGACGCTTTTCGCCACGATGGAACGCTACCGCCGATGGATGTGCCTTCCGGAAGAGGCTGCCGTCGCCTACCGGCCGGCAACACCGTCGCCGCGGCCGACCTCCCGTCCGCCGTCCGCGGTCCGGCTGCAGTGGTTCCGCGGGCTCCCTGGGGTAGCCGCCGAGTTCACGGAGGCTGGACTCGGTGCGAAGCTCGCGGAGTGGTCCGAGCGGGCGGCGATGGCGGACGGGCAGGGGGGCGACCTCCGCGCGTACGAGAATCAGCAGATTCAAGCGGATGTCGCCTCGTACGCGCCGAGGTTCGCGTCGGCTTGGCGCACCTATCTCGGTCGCGCTCGGCTCGTCGCGCTCTCGAATCCGGCCAACGATCTCTCTGCGCTCGCGAATGCGAAGAGCGAGTACGAACGCGTTCTGCGCCCGGCCGCGGGTGCAATGCAGGCCGCTCTCAACGCGCCGGGCTCGTACGCGGCTCCGCTGCGCAACGCCGTAGGCGGTTTGACCGGACTCGATCGCTTCGTCGAGGGCGGGCTCGGCGAGTATTTGCGACTCATCGGTGACGTTGGACGGGATCTCCAGACCTGCCGAAGCGACATCGCCTTCTGCCAGACCATCCGTGCGCGCATAAGCCGGGGTGACGCGGACTCGCCTCTGATCGCGGCCGAGCGCTGGGTCGACGCCAATGCAGGACCGGGGCTCGCGGGTGGTGAACTCGACGACCTGCTGCGCACGCCGCTCCTTGCGGCCCGGCAGCATTTCTCGAGCGGCGACCAAGTGCGGGCCGAGTGGGAAGGGCTGCAGGGCCTCTGGAGCGGCTCGTTGCAGGGCCGATTCCCCTTCTCGGGAAACCCCGAGGATCCCGCCGCGGAACTGGCCGACATCGTGCGGATCTTCGGTCGCGCGTCGGGATTCGTGCCGTCGCTGGCGAAGGTTGCCGCCGAGGGCAAGCTCAGCCCGGAGGCCCAAGCATGGCTACGGGACGCCGATGCGCTGTCGCGCGCGCTCTTCCGTGAGGGCTCGGACGAGCCGCGCGCGTCCCAGGTCGATCTGAAGCTCACCGGTTATTCCCTGACGCCCGAGAAGGACGCCGAGAAGCTCAAGGTCGACAAGATCGAGATCTACCTCGGATCCGACGACGGTTCGATGCTCTGGGCGAAGGAGAAGGACGGCCCGACGAAGAGCAAGACCCTGCGTTTCCATCTGATCGGTAACGAGGCCGCCCAGGACGCTTATGTCCAGGCCTTTGGCGCGGACAAGAAGCCTTTCCTCAAAAGCGTCTTCGGCTCCAACTACAAGAAGGCGTCGGATCGGATGATGACGTCGTACAGCGGGGCTTTCGCACCGCTCGCGCTGCTCCGCGAGGGCTCGCCCAGCGGAGCGGGAACGCTGAGCTTCTCTTCCAAGATCCCCGTCTCTCGGTCCAAAGAAGTGACGCTCGAGGTGAAGTACGAAGCCTCGGGTGAGGATGCCGGTGCGTTGCTGCGCGTAGCCGCCACAGGGATGCCCGCGCCGCCTTCCAATGGTGTCCGCAACTGATGGCGAGCGAGGCCCTTCTTCCGCTGGCCTGTCACGGAAAGCTGCCGTTCTGGCCGGAGTACATCGAGCGCGGGCCGCGGTATCCGACTTCGGACGTCCTGCGTGACTTCTTGCACCGGGGGCGGGCAGCGGCTGGGCTCGACGCTCAGCCAGGCGCTGGCATCCCGCGCGAGTCGCGGTCGCGGCGCTTCGCGATCGTTCTTCCACGATCGGTCGAGGTCGCCATCGGTGTCGTGAGGCCGAGCACCGATCAAGGAGGACTGCGACCGTTCCCCTTCGCGGTCTACACGCACGCACCCCGGCGGCTGCTCGCGAAGGCACCCGCGCTCATGCCCCTTGCGCTCGAGCCCGTTTGGCAAGCGCTAGACGACGCCTGGAACGGCTTGGTCGCCTGCGTCGAAGAATCGTCGTTCGAGGAGACGCTTCGTTCGCATCGTGTCCCGCCTCCGGAATGGAACTCCGCGTTGAGCCGCGAGTACGAAGCTTCGCTGCGGGACGACGCCTCGATCCTGGCGGACGGCCGCGGCGATGTCTCGATGGACGGGCTTGCCGAGGGCATGAAGGCCGCCGTCAGACAGATTCGACAACGCGAAGGCGAGCGAGGGCTGGCCGTCGCGGTGCCTGCACGACACGACGAGTCGGGACGGGCGTTCGACGCCGCCTTCTGGATGGATCTCGTGGCGAAACAGTTTTGGTGGCGCCGGGCAGAGCCCTCGTTTTTCATCGATGAGGGATCCGCCGCGGGGGTGCCAGACGTCGTGCTTGTCTTCGGAGCCCTGGAGAACGAGTTTTACGCCAGTGTAATGAGAGGAGAGGACGGCGCGGATGTCATTCGACCTTGTCGCCCACTGAACGCAGGCGCCACGCAAGGAGCGCACTCGCGGACCTTCGAGGACATCTTGCGGCTTCGATTCTCCTCTTGAACCGGGCCGACGCCTTTGCGATGATCGCTGCGTCCTGCAGCGGCGTCGCACATAACGTTCGCGTCGGAGGCTCGCAAGAGCCTTCGGCGGCGTGAGGTGTAAGGGATGGCCGGAATCGACGTCGAGGGACTGCTGGAACCTCTGGCCGGTGATTCACCCGCCGGTGTCAATCTCGAGTACGACCCGCTTTTCGCCGAGATGGAGCGCGCCACCGAGACGCGGCCCGAGCAGCAGTTCGGCGATACCGTCGTTCCGGGGACAGGGAGCGACTGGAAGACGGTGCGCGCGAAGGCCGTCGCGCTCTTCGGGAGGACGAAAGACCTTCGGGTGGCGGTTCAACTGACGCGGTCTCTGCTGGACGAGGAGGGGATCGAAGGACTCTCGCAAGGGCTGGCGATCGTTCGCGGACTGGTTGATCGGTACTGGGATTCGCTTCATCCCGGCCTCGACGAGGACGGCGCGCTGATGCGTGCGAACGCGCTCCTCGTGCTCGCGAACAGGGACGCCACCATCAGCGCGCTGCGCGCGGCACCGATGGTCGAGTCGCGAACGCTTGGACGCATCAGCTTCCGCGATGTCGAGCGTGCCCTCGCCGGCGAAACGGCCGACGGGCTGCCAACGCCAGCGACCGTGGACGCTGCGTTCCACGACGTGCCGGTGGAGCGACTTCACGCGCTCGGAACCTCGCTCGCCACCGCACGGGACCATGTGCAGAGCATCCTGAGAGTCTTCAGGGAAGCGGACGCCGAACACGCGCCGAATCTCGACCCGCTCGATGGATTGCTGCGCTCGATGCAAGGGACCATCGCGGATCGCTTGGCACGCCGCGGTTCGACCGCGGTTCCGGAGACCGCGGAGGCAGCGGCACCCGAGCCCGGCGGCGTCCCGACGAGCGGCGGCGGCATCGGTGCCGTGAGGACGCGCGACGACGTCGTCCGCCTCCTCGACCTTTGCTGCGCCTATTACGAGCGGAACGAGCCTTCGAGTCCCGTTCCCATTCTGCTGCGTCGTGCGCAGCGTCTGGTGACGAAGAACTTCATGGAGATCCTGCGGGATTTGACTCCGGACGGCGTCTCGCAAGCCGAGATGATCCGCGGACCGGAAGGAAACGACTGATTCGACGCGCGCGAGCGAATTCGCTCGCGCCCGTGGCCGCCTGCCGCGCTCCGAGCGCGCCCGCAGAGACGAGCCGAGGAGGTGTGTGTTGGCGAAGGACAGCAGCCAGAAGTTCCTGGGGCGCAACCGAGCGCCGAGGGTGCAGATCGAGTACGACGTGGAGCTCTACGGCGCGGAGAAGAAGGTCCAATTGCCGTTCGTGATGGGCGTACTGGCGGATCTCTCGGGAGCTCCCAAAGATCCGCTTGCTCCCGTCGCGGATCGTCAGTTCCTCGAGATCGACGTGGACAACTTCGACGAGCGTCTCAAGTCGATGAAGCCCCGGATCGCCTGTCGCGTTCCGAACACACTGACGGGCGAAGGCGAGCTCTCCGTCGACATCACCTTCGAGAGCATGGACGACTTTTCTCCGGCGGCCGTGGCGCGGAAAGTCGGTGCTCTGCAGAAACTGCTCGAGGCTCGTACGCAGCTCTCGAACCTGCTCACGTACATGGACGGCAAGACGGGAGCCGAAGAGCTCGTCTCGCGCGTCCTGCAGGATCCGGCACTCCTCCAGGCGCTCGCCGCCGCGCCCAAGCCGTCCGGCGGCGAGAACGAGGACTGATCCATGGCCGAAGAAAAGCGTGAAAGAGCAGCTCAGTCCGAGGCCAAAACCCTCGAGCCGAGCGAATTCGCCAGCCTCCTGCAGAAGGAGTTCAAACCCAAGACCGACCGTGCCCGCGAGGCCGTGCAGGATGCTGTCCGCACACTGGCAGCCCAAGCGCTCGCCGGCAGCGTCGTCGTGTCCGCGGACGTCGTGACGACGATCGAAGGCATCATCGCCGAGATCGATCGCAAGCTCACCGAACAAGTGAACCTGATCCTCCATCACGAGGAGTTTCAGAAGCTCGAGGGTGCATGGCGAGGCCTGCATTACCTCGTCACCAACACCGAAACCGACGAGATGATGAAGATCCGCGTCTTCAACATCAGCAAGCAAGAACTCCACAAGACGCTCAAGAAGTTCAAGGGCGCCGCGTGGGACCAGAGCCCGGTCTTCAAGCGGATCTACGAAGCGGAGTACGGACAGCTGGGAGGCGAGCCCTACGGCTGCCTCGTCGGCGACTACCACTTCGATCACAGTCCGGTCGATGTCGAGCTTCTCGGCGAGATGGCGAAAATCTCCGCTGCGGCGCACGCGCCGTTCATCGCGGGCGCCAGCCCGTCTCTCATGCAGATGGAGACATGGCAGGAACTCGCAAACCCGCGTGATCTGACGAAGATCTTCCAGACTCCCGAGTACGCGGCGTGGCGTTCGCTGCGCGAATCCGACGACGCCAGGTACATCGGCCTCGCGATGCCGCGCTTCCTCGCGCGTCAACCTTACGGCGCCAAATCCAATCCCGTCGAGGAATTCTCGTTCGAAGAGGACACCGAGGGCGCCGATCACGGAAAGTATGTCTGGGCCAACTCGGCTTACGCCATGGCGCGCAACATCAACCGTTCCTTCAAGCTCTATGGTTGGTGCTCGCGCATTCGCGGCATCGAGTCTGGTGGTGCCGTCGAGGATCTGCCGACGCACACCTTCCCGACGGATGACGGTGGCGTCGACATGAAGTGTCCGACAGAGATCGCGATCTCGGACCGGCGCGAGGCGGAACTCGCGAAGAACGGCTTCATGCCGCTCGTGCATCGTAAGAACAGCGATTTCGCGGCGTTCATCGGCGCGCAGTCGCTCCAGCGGCCCGCCGAGTACGACGATGCGGATGCGACCGCGAACGCGAACCTCGCGGCGCGGCTGCCCTACCTCTTCGCGACGTGTCGGTTCGCGCATTACTTGAAGTGCATCGTCCGCGACAAGCTCGGATCGTTCAAGGAACGAGACGAGATGCAGCACTGGCTCCAGAACTGGATTCTTCAGTACGTCCACGGCGACCCCGCGCACGCAACCGAGCAAGACAAAGCTCGCAAGCCGCTCGCGGCCGCCGAGGTGATCGTGGAAGAAGTCGAAGGGAATCCGGGCTACTACACGTCGAAGTTCTTCTTGCGCCCGCACTACCAGCTCGAAGGGCTCACCGTCTCGCTGCGGCTCGTTTCGAAACTGCCTTCGGTGAAGGAAGCGTGAGAGGTAAGGTCGGGACGACGTGAGTCCCAGATCGCGCGCGGTGCTCGGCGCCGCGCATCGAGGAGAAGCGGTCATGGCTGTCGACATGTTCATGAAGATCGGCGACATCAAGGGTGAAGCTCAGGACACCGCCCACAAGGACGAGATCGACGTCCTGGCTTGGTCCTGGGGTGTTTCGCAGAGCGGAACCATGCACGCCGGCGGCGGCGGCGGCGGCGGTAAGGCCAACTTCCAGGACCTCTCGTTCTCGAAATGGATCGACAAGTCCTCGCCCAACCTCCTCGGCTTCTGTGCTTCGGGCGAGCAGTTCAAGGAAGCGAAGCTGACGGTGCGAAAGGCGGGGGGCAAGAACCCGCTCGAGTACCTGATCATCACGATGAAGAACTGCATCGTGACTTCCATCTCCACCGGCGGTAGCGGCGGCGAGGATCGCCTCACCGAGAACGTGACTCTTAACTTCTCCGAGGTGAAGATCGAGTATCAGCCGCAGAAACCGGATGGTTCGAAGGACGGCGGGGCGATCCCCTGGGGATGGGACATCTCCAAGAACAAGTCCGTCTGAGGTGGTCTGTTCCCGCACGGGAGGGGTCGGTGATGAATCCTGAGAGTCTGCTCCGCGCAGGCGACGTAGCGGGTTGTCTCGCAAGCCTCCAGGAGCGCGTTCGAAAGGATCCCGCCGACCCCAAGCAGCGGATCTTCCTTTTCCAGGTCTATTGTCTCGTCGGCGAGTGGAAGCGGGCTCTCACACAGCTGAACGTGCTGGGCGAGATGGATGGGGGAACGCTCGGTCTCGTCGCGACGTACCGGACGGCGATCGCGTGCGAAGCTCTCCGCGAAGAAGTCTTCGCCGGCAAGCGGACTCCGATCGTCTTCGGCGAGCCGCCCCCGTGGGTGGCCCTGCTGGTCGAAGCGCTTCGCTTGCGCGCCGCAGCGGACCCTCACGCCGCCGTCGCAGCTCGCGATCGCGCCTTCGACATCGCCAGCGCGACGCCGGGGGCCATCGACGACCTCCCCTTTGCGTGGCTTGCCGATGGCGACACCCGATTGGGTCCGGTTCTCGAAACCTTTTTAGAAGGTCGTTACGTGTGGATTCCGTTTGAGCGGATCGCGGCGATTGCCGTCGAGCCCCCCGTCGATCTGCGCGATTTGATCTGGGCGCCGGTCGAGTTCACGTGGACGAACGGTGGCCGCGCGAGCGGATTCGTCCCCACACGCTATCCCGGTACGGCGGCGTCGGCGGACGAGGCGCTCCTCCTTGCGCGGCGGACCGAGTGGACCGAGATCGGTCCCGACGATTTCGCCGGGGTGGGACAACGCGTCTTCGTCTCCGATCTGGGCGAGCACTCGCTCCTCGACGTGAGATCGATTCGATTCGGCGACGCTCCCGGGGAAGCGGCGACGGAAGGACCCCATGGCTAGGTCCACCAGCGACCGCATCCTGCCCTCGTTGCTGGACCGGCTCACGGACGAAGCGCCCCAGCAGCGGAAAGAGAGCGCGGAGTCCCGATTCATGACGCTCGACGCGCACCGCGAGAGCGTCGTTCGTGACGTAGCGAATCTCCTCAATTGCGAGTCCCTGGAGTCGACGGTAGATCTCACAGGCCATCCCGAGGTCGCGTCGTCGGTCGTGAACTATGGAGTGCGCGAAGTCGTCGGAGTGACGGCATCGGGGCTCGACGTCCGCGAGATGGAGGGGCGTATTCGCGCGGCGATCGAACGCTTCGAGCCGCGGATCATTCCAGGATCGCTCGTTGTCAAGACGAGTTCCAAGGCGGACGCGATGACGCACAACGCCGTGACTTTCGCCATCGAGGCGCAACTCTGGGCGCTACCGACGCCGATCCGTCTCCTGCTACAGACGGAGCTGGATCTCGAGACGGGAATGACGCGCGTCGCGGACGTCACGGAGAACTGAGAACGCGATGGATCAGCGTTTCCTGGAGTACTACAACCGCGAGCTCTTGCACGTCCGTGAAATGGGAGCCGAGTTCGCGCAGCTCTTCCCGAAGATCGCGTCGCGCCTCGGCATGGCCGGAATCGACTGCGCCGATCCGCATGTCGAACGACTTCTGGAGGGCTTCGCCTTTCTCGCCGCGCGCGTTCAGATGAAGATCGACGATGAGTTTCCGCGGTTTACGCGGAGCCTGCTCGAAGTCGTCTACCCGCACTACCTCGCGCCCACGCCGTCGCTCGCGGTTGCGCAGCTCGTCCCGGATCGAACGCACGGCCGGCTCTTGGAGGGTTTCCTGGTTCCTCGCGGTACGGTGCTCAGGACCTCCGGCGGCACTCGAGAGCACGGATCGGCGACGTTCACGACGGGTGCGCCCGTGACGCTCTGGCCGCTGGAGATCGGACGGGTCGAAGTCGTCGGACACGGAGCCCACTACGCGATCGATGGCGTCGCCGAGCATCGCCGCGTTCGCTCCGCGCTGCGCATCCAGGTGCGTTCGCTCCCCGGGGTGCCATTGGCTCGAGTCGCCGCGGACTCTCTGCCGCTCTATCTGCGTGGTTCCGGGGCGAATCCGTTCCAGATCTTCGAGCGCCTCATCGCCGGTGCGGTCGATGTCGTCGTCGCACCCTCCGATCGAAGCGAGACTTGGCGCCATCGCTTGGGGCGTTCCGGTCTCAGAACGCCGTCGTTCGAGCCCGAGCACGCGCTCCTGCCTTGCGGACAGCGGTCCTTCGACGGTTACCGGCTGCTGCAGGAGTATTTCGCGCTCCCCTCGCGATTTCTCTTTCTCGAGTTCACCGGTCTTCGAGCCGCGCTCGAGAAGGCAAGCGGAAACGAAGTCGAGATCGCCGTGCTCCTGGACCGCAGCGATCCGTCGCTCGAAAGCGCGGTCGCAGGCGCGTCGTTCATCCCGTTCTGCGCGCCGGCCGTGAACCTCTTCGAGCGCCGGACCGATCGCGTCCACGTCGAAGAGCGCGAACACGAACACCATGTTGTCGTCGATAGAACGCGGCCCTTGGATTACGAGGTTCACTCGGTCCAGCGCGTCGAGGGCTTCGGCAAGAGGGGCGACGAAGCACTCGCCTTCGAGCCCTTCTATCACGCTGACGCGCTGGGAGGGCGCAGGCCTCATGGAACCTATTTCCATGTCGACAGGCGGCCTAGGCGCCTGACGGCCCGCGAGATCGAGCGAGGGCCGCGGTCCGGCTATCAGGGTAGCGAGATATTCGTCACTCTCGTCGATGGCAACGCGGATCGTTGGACTGGAGAGATCAAGCAGCTCGCGGTGACCGCGCTCTGCACAAACCGCGACCTGCCGCTCCTGATGGCGAGCGGCGACGAGGGGGGCGACTTCACTCTCGACGTCAACGCTCCCGTCGCCTCGGTTCGCTGTCTTTCGGGTCCGAGCAAACCGCGCCCATCGCATGCCCTGGGAGACACCGCCTGGCGACTGATCAGTCACCTTTCGCTCAACTACCTCTCGATCGTCGGCGCCGATGGAAGCGGGGCCCGTGCGCTTCGAGAGATGTTGGCGCTCTACGGCGACCGCGCGGAGGCGTCCGTCGCCAAGCAGATCGAGGGCCTTCGCGACGTCCAGGCGCGGCCCGTACTCCGCAGGATCCCCACCAGCGGACCTCCAACGGTGGGACGCGGGCTCGAAGTAACCGTCACCTGTGACGAACTTGCGTTCGAAGGGAGCGGATCGTTCGTCCTGGGAGCGGTTCTCGAGCGTTTCTTCGCTAAGTACGTCGGAATGAACTCGTTTACGGAAACGGTCTTGCGATCGACCGAGCGCGGCGAGTTGATGCGCTGGCCGGCGAGAACGGGACGACGATCGATCCTCTAGCGCCGGGAGGGCGCGCTCCTCTGGAGCCTCATCGACTCGGCTTCTTCGCACTGCTGCGGGCGATCGAGCAGGCCTCCGCGGAAGCGCCGCGGCTCGGGAAGAGCCTTCGCCCGGGCGAGGATCCGGTACGTCTCGGCCAGGAGCCATCTCTCGCGTTTGCGCCGTCGACGATCGCCTCCTTCACGCCCGGCGGAGCCGGGGCGGTACCCAGTGTTCGCGTCTATTTCTTCGGTCTCTTCGGTCCGAACGGTCCGCTACCGCTTCATCTGACCGA
>CAZPJJ010000044.1:0-15866 GCA_964586535.1 uncultured Acidobacteriota bacterium
GATCGAGGATCTCCTCGACCAGACGCTCCCCGGGGGCCTCGAAAGACCATGGCCGGACGACCGCCCGCTCACCGACGCGGGTCTTGATTCGGTGGCCGTCCTCGAGCTCGTCGGCGCGCTCGAGCGGCGTTTCGGTTTTCGTCTGGCCGACGAGGACCTCGACGCCTCGAACTTCCTCACCATCACGGGACTGCTCGCTCTCGTCGCCCGCCGGAGCCGCACGTGAGCGTTGCTCGGACGCCCTACCTCGTTCACCACTTCCTGGAGTCTTGGAGCGAGCGGACGCCGGACGCGGCGTTCCTGATCCACGAGGGTGCCAGGCAGAGCTTTCTCGAGACCGACCGCGCCGCCAATCGCTGCGCGCGTCTTCTTGCGCGGCTCGGCGTCGCCCGCGGGGATCGCGTCGGACTCCTCGCGCACAACGGCTTCGACTATGTCGCGGCGTACTACGGGATTCTCAAGGCGGGCGCGATCGCAGTGCCGCTCAACACGGCGGCGGACGGGCCCACGCTGCGCGGCTTTCTTCGCGACTGCGAAGCCCGCGTGCTGATCGCCGGCCCGCGTTTCGAGAAGCCGGTCGCCGAGGCGGTGCAAGAGCTGCCCGAGCTTCAGCTCTTGATCGTCCCCGACCCCTCGAAGATCTCCCCCTCTCCCGCTCACATCGAAGGCTTGGCGTGGTCCGAGTGCGAGCGCGAGGCCGACGACGCACCCGACATGCGCCTCGTCGATCTCGATCTCGCGTCGATCATCTACACCTCGGGCAGCACAGGTCGTCCGCGAGGCGCGACGCTCAGCCACCTCAATGTCGTCGCGAACACGCGCTCGATCGTCGAGTATCTCGGTCTCGGCACGCACGACCGCGTCCTGCAGATTCTTCCGTTCTACTACGTGTACGGAAAGTCGCTGCTCAACACGCATGCCGCGGCGGGTGGCGCCGTCGTCATCGAGAATCGCTTTCTCTTTCCCAATACCGCGCTCGACACGCTCGAGAGCGAATGCTGCACCGGGCTCTCGGGCGTGCCCTCGACGTTCGCGATCCTGCTCAATCGCTCGAACCTCGCCAAGCGCGAACTGCGCGATCTGCGCTACATCACGCAGGCCGGCGGAGGTATGAGCCCGGAGCTTCAGCGGCGGCTCGTCGAAGCTCTGCCGGGGAAGCGCATTTTCATCATGTACGGAGCGACCGAGGCGTCGGCGCGGCTGACGTTTCTCGAGCCAGAGAACCTGGCGCGCAAGATCGGCTCGATCGGCCGCGGCATCCCCAATGTCGACGTGCGTGTGCTGCGCGACGACGGCACCGAGGCCGCCGTGGACGAGACGGGCGAGATCGTCGCGCGCGGTTCCAACATCATGCAGGGTTACTGGGGCGACCGCGACGAAACCGACCGCGTGCTCGATCAACACGGCTATCACACCGGCGACCTCGGCCGCCGCGACGAAGAGGGGTTCCTCTACGTCGTCGGCCGCAAGAAAGACATGATCAAGGCCGGCGCACACCGCATCGCCGCGAAGGAAATCGAAGACGCGATCCTCGAGTTCGCGGAAGTCCACGAGACGGCCGTCATCGGCATCCCCGACGAGATTCTCGGCGAGGCGATCCGCGCTTACGTCGTCTTTCGAGAACCCCTGGACGAAGTCGCCGGCGACCCACGCCTCGACGAACTCAACGCTTTTCTCAGGCGGCGGCTCGCCGCATACAAATGCCCCGGATCGTTGGTCGCGCGCCGCGACCTTCCCAAGAACGAGTCCGGCAAGATCATGAAGCAGACGCTGCGCGCCGAGGCCGAGGCGGCCACCCGCGCGAACGGAGACGGCCATGGCTCTCACGCGTGACGCGGTCGCGATCGACGCCGCCCAGGAAACGAAGAAACTCGCCGAGACCATCGCTCGTCTCGTGCGACGGGACCTCAAGCGGCAGGGCGCCGTGATCGGCGTCTCCGGCGGCATCGACTCCGCGGTCGTCCTCGGGCTTGCCGTCCTGGCGCTCGGCAAGGAGCGTGTGGTCGGCATCATGATGCCCGACCGCCACTCGAGCCCGATCTCTCGCACGCTCGCCTTGGAGTGGGGCACGAAGCTCGGCGTCGAGATGATTCTCGACGACGTGACGCCGGCTCTCACGGGACTGGGCTGCTACCGGCGGCAGACCGAAGCGATCCAGCGCGTCTTCCCCGACTTCGACGAAGACCGCGACAAGTTCAAGATCCACATGCCGCCCGGCGTGCTCGAGCAGGATCGCGTGAACTTCTTCCTGCTCACCGTCGAATACGGCGACGGCCGCACCGCGACCGAGCGCCTCGGTCCGCGCGAGTTCCTGCAGATCGTCGCGGCGACCAACATGAAGCAGCGCGCACGCACGGCGACGCTCTACTACCACGCGGAGGCGCGGAACTGGGCCGTCATCGGCACCTGCAACCGCAACGAGTGGATCGTGGGCTTCATCGTCAAGCACGGGGATATCGCGGTCGACGTGAAGCCGATCCAGCACCTCTACAAGTCGCAGATCTACGCGCTGGCCCATCACCTCGGCGTGCCGAAGGGCATCATCGAGCGGCCGCCCTCATCGGACACCTACTCGGCGTCGCAGACGCAGGAAGAGTTCTACTTCTCGCTGCCGTGGGACAAGATGGACTTGCTCGTGTACGCGTGGGAACGCGGTCACGAGCCCGCCGAGGTCGCGCCGCTCCTGGGCCTGGGCCTCGAACAGGTGCAGCGTGCCTATCGCGACTTGACGACCAAGTCGCGTGCGACGGCGCACATGCGCGAGATGCCGCTGGCCTGCGTTCCCGAGGAGCACTGATCGAGCGCGAGGGGCGGCGCCGCGGCCGCGCACCGTTCCACGATCAAGCATCGCCGAGCGCGGCCGAGACGATCGCCCGCGCCTCTTCCTGCACGCGCGCGAGATGCTCGCGCCCCAGGAACGACTCCGCGTAGATCTTGTAGACATCCTCGGTGCCCGAGGGACGCGCCGCGAACCAGCCGTTCTCGGTGACGACCTTGAGCCCGCCGATCGGCGCCCCGTTCGCGGGCGCTGTCGTGAGCGTCGCGACGATCGGCTCACCCGCGAGTTCGCGTGCGGGAACGTCGCTCGGTGCGAGTTTCGCGAGGCGGGACTTCTGCGCGGGCGTCGCCGCGGCATCGATGCGGGCGTACGCGGGCTCGCCGTGGCACTCCGCGAGGCGGCGGTAGTGCTCGCCGGGATCGCGCCCGGTCTTCGCGAGGATCTCGACCGCGAGCAGGTCGAGCGCGAATCCGTCCTTGTCGGTCGTCCACGTGCTGCCGTCCGAGCGCAAGAACGAGGCGCCAGCGCTCTCCTCGCCGCCGAAGCCATAGCTGCCGTCGAGCAAACCCTGCACGAACCACTTGAAGCCGACGGGCACCTCGGCGAGAGGCCGACCCAGGTCGCGAGCGACGCGATCGATGAGACTGCTGCTGACCAGCGTCTTGCCGATGGCCGCGTCGGTTCTCCAGCCCGGCCGGTTGCGGAAGAGATAGTCGATGGCGACGGCGAGATAGTGATTGGGATTGAGCAGCCCGCTGCTCTTCGTGACGATACCGTGCCGGTCGTAGTCCGAGTCGTTGCCGAAGGCGATGTCGAAGCGGTCCTTGAGCGCGATCAGACTCGCCATGGCGTGAGGCGATGAGCAGTCCATGCGGATCTTGCCGTCGTGGTCGAGCGTCATGAACGAGAAGGTCGGATCGATGGCGTCGTTGACGACCTCGAGGCGCAAGCCGTAGCGATCCGCGATCGGCGCCCAGAACGCCAGTCCCGATCCGCCCATCGGATCGACACCGATCGAGAGTCCCGCTCCGCGGATCGCGTCCATATCGACGACGCGCGCGAGGTCCGCGACGAAAGGAGTGACGTAGTCGTGGCGCTTCGTCGATGGCGCCCTGAGCGCACTCGCCAGAGGAACGCGCCGCACGCCCTGGAGCCCCGCGCGCAATAGCTCGTTGGCGCGCGTCTCGATCACCTTCGTGACATCCGTGTCCGCTGGGCCGCCGTGGGGCGGGTTGTACTTGATGCCGCCGTCCTCGGGAGGATTGTGCGACGGCGTGATGACGATGCCGTCCGCATGGTCACGATGAGCGCGGTTGAACGTAAGAATCGCGTGCGAGATGGCGGGCGTCGGCGTGTAACCGTCCGCCGCGTCGATTCGCACTTCGATTTCGTGCGCCGCGAGCACTTCGAGAACGCTCGTCCGCGCCGACACCGAGAGCGCATGGGTGTCGATCCCGAGGAAGAGCGGGCCCGTGACGCCCGCGGCCTGGCGCTGTTCGCAGATCGCCTGCGCGATCGCGTGGATGTGCGCCTCGTTGAACGAGCCTTTCACCGACGAGCCGCGGTGCCCCGAGGTGCCGAAGGTCACGCGCTGGGTGGGATCGTCCGGGTCGGGCGTGTGCGTGTAGTAGGCGGAAACGAGCTGCGGAATGTTGGCGAGGACCGACCGGGGAGCGGGCTTGCCGGCAAGCGGTGAGAGGGGCATCAGGAATCTTCCTTTGAGGGTCGAGGGAGCGCGGCGAATCGGGACAGGAGAACATCCCCCCGCGGGACCTGGCAAGAGACCCCTTGCTTCGAACCGGCCGTTTTCCCGTAAGAAATCTGACGCCTGCGCGATTACGCAGGTCGACGTATATCTCCGGCCCATGGCGGGAACTCGTCATCCGTGGTGGGGTTTGACGAGGAAGGGACGGTCGGGAATGAACATAAGAGCAACACGGCGAACTTTCTTGAAGTCCGCAGGGCTCGGGACGGCTGCCCTCGCGTGCGCGCCGATCGTCCGCGCCGAGGGCGCAGCGACGACCCCTCTCGTCCGCGTTCATCACATTCCCGTCCCCGACTTCTCCTGGACGAACGCGCATCCGGGCGTCGAGAGCTTGCTCTTCCGCCTCGCCTCGATCGGACGCCGCTTCTACAAGACGAACTCGGGACACCCTCTCGGCGCTCGGGACGGCATGATCGCCGCCGACGACGTCGTGTGCATCAAGGTCAACGCCCAGTGGAAGTACCGCGGCGCGACGAACGCCGACGTCGTGCGCGGCGTGATCCAGCGCATCCTCGAGCATCCCGACGGCTTCACGGGCGAAATCTGCATCATCGAAAACGGCCAGGGACGCGGCTCGCTGAAGTGCGACACGACGAGCGGCTGTGACGGCGGCACGCGCGAAGTCCACGCCAACGCCGAGAACGAGTCGCACAGCTTCTGGTGGCTCGTCCACGAGCTCTTTCAGGACGAGCGCGTCACGGAATTCCTCATCGATCCGATTCGCCAGACCTTCATCGGCCCCGACGAGCATGCGACCAACGGCTATCGCCGCATCGGCAACGTCTCCTACCCGTGCTTCACGACGCCGCGCGGAAACCGCGTCGAATTCAAGGAAGGCATCTGGAACGGCACGAGCCACGACGCCGACCGCCTGAAGTGGATCAACATCCCGGTGATGAAGGACCACAAGGATCTCAACGTCACGGGCTGCAACAAGAACACCTACGGGCTGATCACGACCTACGACGAAGCGCTCCAGCATCACGATCCGTTCGTAGGCGGCACGATCATGGGCGAGTTCTTTTCGTTGGTGCGTCATCCGGTGATGCACCTGCTCGACCACATCTGGGTCGCCCACGCGAGTCTCTGCGGCTACCCGCCCGACACGACCACTCGCCGCAACATGCTCGTCGCCGGCTTCGATCCCGTGGCCGTGGACGCTTGGTCGGCTCGCGCCGTGCTCTACCCGATCTCCGGAGATCCGGCGCACGATCCCGACCTCGCGGGTTATTTCCGCACCTACCTGCTCGACGCTCGCGACACGATGAACGCCAACGGCGGCGTCGATGGCGGCAAGATGTCGACGCTCGAACCTGGGGACATCGACGCGCACCATCAGGACCAGCGCGAGGTCCAGCTGGACGTTTGGCGACGCGGCGCGGATCTCACGGTCGTCTGGGCCGGCGGCCGGCCCCCGTACCGCGTCGAACGCTCGCTCGATCCAGCCTTCGGGTCGCCCGAGGTCCTGGCGCAAGCCGTCTGGACGCGCGAGTTCACGAATCCCGGCGCGGGTTCCGATGCGACGACGTGGTTCTATCGCGTCCTGGGCTCTTGACGATCTCGGCGCTCAGACCAGTGGGTCGGTTCCGGACCAGTTCCCGAAGCCGCGCGCGGACCTCGGATGCGCGTCCTGCGCGGAGATGACGCGGTAGGTCTCGACCCCCAAGACGCGGATCATGTGGAACTCGAAGAGGATCTCGAAACCGAGCCGCCGGTGCGAATTGACCGAACGCGGATTGTCGGCCTGGATCGAGCCGTAGACGCGCCGGACGCCGCGCTCCGCGAGCAAATTCATCGCTTCGACCCAGTGCTTGTGGAAGATGCCGCTCATGCGGTGCGCGGGGTCGACCTCGAAACCGAACGCCCACGCGCCGTCGGCGCCGATCCCGAAGGTGTAGCCGTTGGCGGGCGATCGATGAGGGTCCCTGAGCTCGAACCAGTTGAAGCTCGCGACCGCGCCGTCGATCGTGCCGACGAGGAGCAGATGCCCGTCGTCAAAGCACTTGCCGTAGCCACCCTCCCGCGGCCGGATACGGATCAGGTCCGCCTCGTCGGCCCGCGTCCCCCAGCGGATCGTGACGCGAGGCAGGGGCCGGGGCAGCGGCTTGGCGTGGACGAGCCGCGCCAGCAGCATCGTGTTGCGGCGAAACGCCCACGGCGGAAAGAGCGAGCGCGTGAGCACCTGACCGATGGCCTCGCGGTCGCGGTCTCGCACCAATCGCAGGAATGTGCCGGCTCGACTCACGCGAATCCCGCCCGTCCGCCCCGCGACCGTCTCGTGGATCGCAGGTTTTCATCGACCTCGTCCCCGTCCGGGCCGTATTGTAAGCGCCGCACCCGCCGGCAGGCCCGTCTCGGAGCCGAAACGCGGGATGCAGCCATGGTCGAAGGCGGAGGCAGACCCTGACATGGACGTTGCCCCTCGAACTCGAGCCGCGGGGCGCGGGAGCGTCGGCTATCCCGAAGAGCCCCTGAGCGCCGAGTTGCCGATCGATCTGCCGCCGGGATGCCGGTTCGCGGTGTGCCTCTCGCATGACGTCGACCACCTGGGCCTTCGCGAGCACTTCGTCGACGGATTCCTCGCGCGCTACGCGGTGAACCTCCTGCGCCAGAACCTGTGGGGACGCTTCCGTCCATGGAACGCCCTTGACGCTTACTGGGGCGTCGCGCTCGCCGCGCTGGGGCACGACCGCTGGGACGTCCTCGACGAGCTCCTCGAAGCCGAGCGTCGGGCGGGCGTGCTCTCGACGTTCTTCATGCCCATGCGCAAAGGCCTCGGGATCTCCTTCGGCGCAGAGGCTCGGGCTCGGGCGGTCGCGCGCATCGTCGCCGCGGGCTTCGAGGTTGGACTCCACTCGCAGCGTCCCGACGACGCGGGCGAGTTCGTCCAGGAGGTTCGCGATCTTGAGGCACTGGCGGGGGCCGCTCCGCTAGGCGTACGCATGCATTACCTGCGGCTCACGCGCACGGTCTTCGACGGCGCCGAGGCGGCGGGCTTGCGTTACGACACGTCCGTGATGAACCGCGAGGATCTTTCGCCCGGGACGCACGCGCTCCTGGGACCGCGCCTCGTGCGCCCCTCCCTGCTCGAGATTCCGCTCCACGTCATGGACTCGACGCTGTTCTCGGTGACCGGTCTCGCGCTGGATGTCGGCGCGGCGCGCGGGTACCTCCGCGCCTTGATGCACAATGCCGCGCAGCGGGGGCGAGTCATCGTCGTCAACCTGCATCCGAACGGTTATTCGCGACAGGAGCCCGACGTCAAGGAGTGGTACGACGCTCTGCTCGGCGAGCTCACGTCGCGCTCCGATGCCTTCGTGACGAACTTCCGCGGCCTTCTGCCGCGGATCGTCCTGCCCGGCGCGGACGCCGCCGACGCGCAGGGACGCTGACGATGCGCGTGCTCTTCCTCGGGCCGTCGTCGGCGAGTCACGTCACGCGCTGGGTCCGCTATCTGCGCGAGCGCGGGCACGAGACATATCTCGGCACGATGCACGCCGTTCCGCCCGAGGAGGACGTGAACGTGGTGCGGCTCGCCGAAGATCTCACTCCAGGACCGACGTCGATGCGCACGCTCTTCCAGGCCGTTGGACGGGCCAAGCGCGCATTCCGCGAGATTCGCCCCGATGTGGTCTGCGCTTACTACATGTCGAGCTACGGGCTTCTCGCGGCGCTCGCCGGCGTCAAGCCGTGGGTCGGCGCCGCGGCGGGCGGTGACGTGCTCGTCGACGCTTTCGACTCGCTGCCGTCTCGCATTCGAAACCGTCTGCTGCTCGCCTTCACGCTGCGACGCGCCAGCGCGATGCTCGCGTGGTCCCCACATGTCGCCGACCGCCTCGTCGAACTCGGCGTTCCGCGCGAGCGAGTCTTCGTTCAGCCGCGTGGAGTCAACCGCGCGCTCTTCCGCTACCGCCCGCCGCGGCGGCGCGAGGCCGCCGATCCGCTGCGAATCCTCTCGATCCGCATGCTGAAACCGCTCTATCGCGTCGAAACGCTTCTCGATGCGCTGGCGCAGGTCGCTCGCGCCGGCGTCCCCTTCGAAGCACGTCTCGGCGGCGAGGGATCCGAACGGCCGCGCCTCGAAGCCATGGCCGAGGCGAGCGGCATCGCCGATCGCGTGCGCTTCCTCGGCTTCGTGCCGTCGAACGCCGTTCCCGAAGAACTCGCTTGGTCCGACGTCTACGTGAGTACGTCCTCGACCGACGGCGCGTCGTCCTCGCTCTTCGAGGCACTCTCCGTCGGCACCTATCCGATCGTGACGGACATCGTCGCCAACGCGCCTTTCGTCGAGCGCGACGTGACGGGCATGCTCTTTCCTGTCGGAGACGCTTCGGCGCTGGCGGCGAAGCTCGTCGCCGTCGCTCATGACGAGTCCGCGCGGCTCGCGGGCATCGAGAAGGCGCGGAGCTTCGTCCTGAACCAGCTCGATTACGGCACGAACATGGACCGCATCACGGCATTCGTAGAGCGCGCGGCGCGGGAATTCCGCTAGCCCGAACCGCTCACGAAACCCTGGCCGGGAATGCCTTGGGCGAGCGATCACTCTCCGCGGGCTGAAGGCTGCTGGAGCACTCCCATGCCGATCCGCTGCTGCGCAAAGCGCAGGCGCACGAGCGCCAGCTCGCGCTCGGCGATGCCGAACATGATCCAGAAGAACACGTAGATCTTCTGTGCCTCGAAGCGCGAACCGCTCGCCATGCAGAGCGCCATCGCGATCGCCCCCGCGGCGACGCCGAGCCCGAGTTGGCGATGGAAGGGATCCTCGCAGTACTTCCACGCTTGGCCGCCAATCAGGACCATCGTCGAGAACACGATCGTGATCATGACCACGCCGAGGATGCCCTCTTCGACCCCCTTGAGGACGTACGTGGAGTGCGCGCCCTTGGCGCGCTGCAGCGTGCCGTACTTTTCGAAGACGCGCGGGAAGGACTGATACCCCCAGCCGAGAACGGGCCTGCGTTCCATCATCGGCCACATCGACTTGTACTGCTCGATGCGCATCTGCGTCGAATCGTCGGCGATCTGATCGCTGCCCATGTCGAAGTTCGCGTCCTGGGCCGTCGTCAACTGGACACGATCGACGGCGGCCTGCGGTACCCAGATCTGGTAAGTGGCGCCGGCGATGGCGAAGAGGATCAAGAGCTTGCGGTTGCCGACCAGTCCGATGAGCGCCAGCCCCCCCACCGCGCCGATCCACGCGCCTCGCGAGAGCGTGAGGATCATCGCGAAACTCACCGCGCCAGCGAGAACGATCGTCCAGAGGCGGGTCAGGCGCGACTTCATGGGCAGCGAGGCGACGAGCACGAGATAAGGCAGATAGAGCGCGAGCGCGGCCCCGAAGAGATTGGGCTGGATCGCCAGCAGCGAACTCGCGCGGTAGCGCTCGAGGTTGCCCGTGAAGAACGCGATCCACGAGTAGTCGATGGCCTGCAAGCAGCAGAGGAAGAGCGATGCCATCGAGGCGACGATCAGCAGCAGTTGATCGCGCTTCTCGCGCGCGACGTGGAACGCGACGGGCAGGAAAAGTATGTAGCTGAGGTGGTTCTTGGCCGCCGCGAGCAGATCGAAGAGAGAAAAGCGCCAGATCAGATACGAATTGAAGCAGGAGACGACGGTGAGCAGCGCGTAGAGTCCGAGCACCCGGCCCATGCGCGTCGAAACTGCTTCTTTGCCGAAGAGCGCGGACGCGCGGAAGAAGATCACGAGGAGTGCGACGGTGAGAATCGTCTCGGCGTTCACGCCGCGAATGGGAACGAGATCCTTGGGCACGAGGTCGATCGCGGGAACGCCGAAGGCGAGCAGCGCCAGACCCAAGGCGGGCCGGCGCATGGTGTGCACGACGAAGTAGACGCCGAAGAACGCCATCAGCGCGAACTTGACTTGCGGGAAGGGCAGCGCGTAGGCGACGGCCGCCAGTCCGACGACGGTCGCGATCACCGAGAACTCGCTCATTCCGAGCGCGACCTCGCGATCGCGTTCGGTCGCCTCGGGGCGCAGGGCGCGCACTTCGGGGCGCTTCGAGAAGATGGCGGGCTGGTATTCGCTCATGGGGAGTCCGCAGGCAATCTAGGCGCGAGCCGCTTCCCGAGGCACGCTTTCGCCTTCATCCGCGCTTCGGGCGCCGAACGCGCGCGAGGACGACCTGGAGCGTGGGCACCCGCAACGCGAAGGAAAGTACCGCGAACACCCCCACAGTGGCGACCCCGGCCGCGAGGACTGCGACGAGCTTCCCGAAGTCGCCGGCGTCGATCCGGACCATCCCGGTCGCCGCGCTCCAAGCCGCCCCGGCCGCGAGCGCCGAGATGACCAGGATCTGAAGCACCTCCCGGACCAGGGGACGTCCCACCGGACGGAGTTCGGGTTTCATCCACCTCCAGAGCAAGGCGGTCCGGAAAAAAGCCGAGGCGGTCGTGGCGATCGCGAGCCCGAGGATCCCCAGCCAGAAGAAAAGCGCGAGCGAGAGCAGGACCTTGAACCCGAGGCGCCAGAAACCGACGACCATCGGCGTCTTCGTGTCGCCGTCCGCGATGAAGACCTGCGAGAGCATCTGGTTGACGCCGTAGGAAGGTGCCGCGAGCGCCATCACGGGCAGGACGAACGCCGTGAGCGCCGCGGCGTCGAGGGAAAAGTTGCCGCGGGCGTAGAGCAGGTCGACGACGGGACGCGCCGCGCCGACGAGCAGGGCCGTCGCGGGCATCATCAGGAACACGAATCCGCTGACCGCCTGGCCGACGCGCCGGCGCACCTCGTCGTAGCGCTTCTCGGCGGCGAGGTTCGCGAAGTGCGGCAGCAGCACGGCCTGCGAGACCATGAGCACGAGGTCGGTCACGACGGTCGAAGCGATGAGCGCGTAGCCCAGAACCGCGAGGTGCCCTTCCGGCAGGTGCGACGCGAAGTTGCGATCGACGAGGACGTCGATGCGCGTGCCGGTCAAACCCACGAAGAGCGGGAACGCGAGCGCGACGACGCGGCGGACCTCCGGAGCGAAGGGCCGCACGCGAAAGCTGTAGAAGCGGCGGTAGCTCCAGACGATGTCCAACTGCAGGACGAAAGTTAGGATCGCTCCCGCGAGGATGCCGATCGCGAGTCCCTTGATACCGATCACCGGGCCCAGGAGGACCACCCCGAGCAGGACCGCGAGTCCGTTCAGAACGCGCCCGAACGCGGGAAAGAACTGCCTGCGATAGAGGTTCTGCAGGCTGCCGAGCAAGACCGCCAGTACGGAGAACACCAGCGACCAGACCATGAGTTGCACGAGTTGCGCGCTCTCGTCCCAAGCGCCCGGCGTGTTTCCGAATCCGCTCGCGAAGATGCGGACGAGTGCATCTGCGCCGAGGAAAAGGACGAGCGCCAGCGCAACGAGGAAGGCAGCCGCGGTGTTGATCACGTTGCTCGCGCGGCGCCAAGCCTCTGCCTCGCCGACCTCCTGCTTGATCTGCGTGAAGTACGGGATGATCGCCGCGCGCAGCGGCATCTCGATCCAGGTCGCGAAGCTCTGCGTGATGTCGTTTGCTACGCGAAAGCCGTCCATCGCGCGCGTCGCGCCGAACGCGGCGGCCGACGCCACCTCGCGGAGGAGGCCCATGAGCTTGGCGACGAGCCCGAGGGCCGTCACGATGGCGCTGGCGCGGACCAGGTGACGCGAATCCTCCGCGGTCCGGGCGGCGGCGGCGGCGCCGGGCGGGAGAGCAGGTTCTTTCTGGTCGTGGCTCAAGCGCAGTCCCTATACTGCCCCCGCGATGCAGGGCGGCGGCACTATACCCTCCCCTCCACCGCCAGGCAGACCGGCGCGTCGCGTGGAGGCATGGCCGTTTTGAGTCTCAGGTCGATCTATGCAGGCTGGCGCCGGCGCTTCCTCTACCGGCGCTGCCTCACCGCTCCCTCGCGCGCCCTGATCCTGCGCTATCACTCCGTCGGCGATCCCGCTCGTGTCGGCGCCTATCTGGATCCGGGGCTTTCGCTGCCCTCCGAGCGGTTTCGTGAACACCTGGCGATTCTTCGCAAGCGCTTCCTTTTCGCTCTGCCGCATCAGATCGGCGCCCTGCGCGAGCGGCCCGCGGATGCACCTCGGGCGGTCGTGATCACCTTCGACGACGGCTATCGCGACAACCACGACGAGGCGCTACCGCTGCTTCGCGAAGCGGGCGCCTGCGCCGCCTTCTACGTGACGACGGGTGCGCTCACCTCGGGGCGCGGCCTTTGGATCTCGGAGCTCTTCCGGCTCGTGCCCGCGCTCCCCGCCGGTCCGCTCGGCATCCCGGGCTTCGCCGACCTCGAGGCTTCGAACGAGCCTTCGCGCCGCACGCCTCTGCGGCGTGCGCTGACCCGCAGGCTCGCGGCGCTCACGCAAGGCGAGCGCGAAGCGGCGCTCGACGCGCTTGCGAACCGCGCGGCGGTGCCGCGAGGCGCGGGCCTCGGAGAGACCTTCATGACGTCCGCTCACCTGCGCGCGCTGGCGGCAGCCGGAATGACGGTCGGCGCCCACACGCGCAGCCACCCGCATCTCGACCTGCTGCCCGCCGAGCACCACGCCGCCGAGGTCTCGGGCTCGCGGCGCGATCTCGAGGAGATCCTCGGGGCCACGATCGACTCGTTCGCGTACCCGAATCCCGGTGGCGGCGGCGAGGCTCTCCCGCCGGCTCGAGCCTCCGTCGAGCGCGCCGGTTTCCGCACGGCGATGACATCGACGCCGGCACCGCTGAACGGCTCGTCGGACTTGCTGCGCCTGCCTCGTGTCGGCGTGTACGCGGGCGCGCAGGAGCGTCAGCTCTTCGCGGTGCTCGCCAGCCTCCCCGAGCAGGCCGCGTGATGCCGCCCCGCGTCGCAGTGGTGCTCACCCAACTCGGATACGGCGGTGCCGAGAAGCAAACCGTCACGCTCCTGCAGCGGCTTGCGGGAACGGACGACGCACCGGCGCTCGTCATCTGCCTCTCGGGCGATCTCGAACCCTACGCGCGCGTGATCCAGGATCTCGGCTACCCGCTGGTCGTGCTCGACCGCGCGCGCTCCTTCGATTTGGCCCGCCTCTGGCGCCTGCGTCGCCTCCTGGCGCGCGAGCGCATTGGCGTCGTGCACGCGGTCCACCTGCTCGCCTCGGGATACTGCGCACTCGCAACGTGGGGCTCTCGCGTGCAGCTCCTGCCGACCGCGCGCGGCGCCGTCGCCCGTCCCCACCCGCTCCGTTTTTTCGTCTACCGCCGCATGCTCCGGCGCGCCCCCTTCGTGCTCGTGAATTCGGACCGCGGCGCGCGTTTTCTCATCGATACCCTGGATGCGCGCGAGAGCACGTTGCGCATCGTTCCCAACGGGATCGACTTCGCGGCGCTGCGAGCCCGAGCCGACGGTGCCGCCGCGCGCGCCACACTCGGCGTGCCCGAGGGGTCGCCGCTCGTCGGCTATGTCGGCAAGGACTCGCCCGTCAAGAACATCCCGCGTCTCGTCGCCGTCCTCGGTGGTTTGCTCGCCGCGCGCCCCGATGCGCACGCGTTCCTCGCTGGCACGCGCCTCGATGACGACGCGCGGTCGCGGCTTGCGCCCTCCCTGCCCCGCGATCGCGTTCATTGGCTCGGTAAGCGCGACGACGTGCCGAGTCTGCTCGCCGCCGCGAGCGTCGTCCTGCTCACGTCCAATTCCGAGGGCTGCCCCAACGTCGTGCTCGAAGCGCTGGCGCTCGGCACGCCCGTCGTCTCGACCGATGTCGGCGACGTGCGCGCGATGGTCGGCGATGGCGCCAGCGGAGACACGCTCTTCCCAGATGACATCGCGGCGTTCGTGGCGAAGGCGGTGTCGTGGATCGAGCGCGGCGACGCGGGACGCGATCGGGTGCGATCGCGCGTTCCATGGCTCGAAGAGCGCTACGGGGTGGAGGCGATGGTCTCGACCACCACCTCGATCTGGCGCTCGCTCGGGGGCAGAGTTCGGGATCGTCGCTAGAATCGGGGACCATCTCTCTCGAGGAGCGTCCCCATGACACGATCGCACGCGCTCGTGGTGGCTACGTCGATCGCGCTGCTCGTCGCCTCCGTCGCCTGCGGACCCGGGGGTCCGCAGCCCGCTTCCTCGGCGCCGTCGTCGCCGACCGGCCCGGCCGCCGGCATGGTGGCCGCCGCGGGATTGACCGTTCCCGCCGGCTTCACCGCGGAGATCGTCCACGAAGGTGTGGGCAGGGCGCGGCACGTCGCCGTGCGCGAGAACGGCGACATCTACGTGAGGCTCAAGCAGGCGGACGAGGGCCAGGGAATCGTCGCGCTGCGCGATGCCGACGGCGACGGCCGCTACGAGAGCGAGGCCCGCTTCGGCGTCGGCACCGGAACCGGCATCGAGATCTCGGGAGACCACCTCTATTTCAGCACCGATGGTGCCGTCCTACGCTACCGACTCGGCGACGCGCTCGTCCCCGAGGGCGAGCCCGAAACGATCGTCACCGCGCTGCCGAACTTCCCGCAGCACGAGGCGAAGTCGTTCGCGTTGGACGGTGCGGGCGGGCTCTACGTCAACATCGGCGCGCCTTCGAACGCCTGCCAGGAGCAGGACCGTACGCCGGGCTCGCCAGGGCAGAGCCCCTGCACACTCCTCGAGACGACGGGCGGCATCTGGCGCTTCGATGCCGCGACACGGGACCAAACACCGGCACGGGGCGGCTCGCGCTTCGCGACCGGGCTGCGGCATTGCGTCGCGATCGCCTGGAATCCGGCCGCGGGGCGGGTGTTCGTCGTACAACACGGCCGGGATCAGCTCGACACGCTCTTTCCCGAACTCTTCACGTCCCGCGAGAACGCCGAACTGCCGGCGGAAGAAATGCATGCGTTGACGGAAGGCGGCGACTACGGCTGACCCTACACCTTCGTCGATCCGCGCGACGGCAGGCGCCTCGTGGCACCCGAGTACGGCGGCGACGGCAAGATGCTCGCCGAGGCCGGTCGCTATCCCGATCCGCTCGTTGCGTTCCCCGGGCACTGGGCGCCGAACGACCTGCTCTTCGTCTCCGGAAGGGGCTGGCCGGCGCGCTACGCGGGCGGCGCTCTCGTCGCCTTCCACGGCTCGTGGAACCGCTTCCCCGAGCTTCAGGGCGGCTACAACGTCGTCTTCGTACCCTTCGCCGACGGCACGCCGGCGGGCCCATGGGAGTTGTTCGCCGACGGTTTCGCCGGCACCGCAGCGATCAAGACGCCTCGCGATGCGAACGCGCGGCCGATGGGTCTGGCGGAGGCGCCGGACGGGTCGCTCGTTGTCGTCGATTCAGTCAAGGGGAAGATCTGGCGCATCGCTCCGGCTGGTTGATCTCCGCGGCCGAGCGCGCGACACGCTTTATTACGATATCGA
>CAZPJJ010000045.1:0-15846 GCA_964586535.1 uncultured Acidobacteriota bacterium
AGCGTCGTCATCGGATCCGAGGCCTATCGGCCGATCGTCGAGAAGCGCGGCCTGCCCTGCGTCGTCGCCGGCTTCGAGCCGCTCGACGTGCTCTATGCCGTCGTCGAACTCGTCGATCAACTCGCGCGCTCCGAGGCAAGCCTCGTCAATCACTACTCGCGTGTCGTCCGGCCCGAGGGAAACCCCAAGGCCCAGGCGCTCATCGCGCGCTACCTCGAGCCCGTCGATGCCTCGTGGCGGGGCATGGGGGTGCTTGCCAGGAGCGGGCTCGGCCTGCGCGCCGAATTCGAGGCCTTCGATGCGGCACGCCGCTTCATGATCGAAGTCGGCGAGGGGCAACCTGATCGCCGCTGCCGCTGCGGCGAGGTGCTGCGCGGCACGATTCGGCCCTATGAGTGCGGCATCTTCGGGACCGTATGCACACCCGATACCCCCGTCGGTGCCTGCATGGTTTCGTCCGAGGGGTCGTGCGCGGCGTCGTATCGCTACGAGCGCCGGTCGTGAGGTGAGGGTGGACGGAGAGCGCGTTCTTCTCGGACATGGCGGCGGCGGCAGGCTGACCCGCGATCTCATCGCGCGCGAGATCGTCACGCGCTTCGGTGACGGCCCGCTCGCGGGTCTCCCGGACGCGGCGTCGCTCGCGCTCGGTGGTGCGCGGCTCGTCTTCACGACGGACAGCTTCGTCGTCAAGCCGTGGCTCTTTCCCGGCGGCGACATCGGCAGCCTCGCCGTGCACGGCACCGTCAACGACCTCGCCGTCGCGGGCGGGCGTCCCGTGGCGCTCTCGCTCGCGCTCATCCTCGAGGAGGGCCTCGCGCTGGCCGACCTGCGCCTCGTGCTCGACTCGGTGCGCATGGCCGCCGCCGCCTGCGGCGTGATGGTCGTCACCGGCGACACGAAGGTCGTTGGCCGCGGGCAGGCGGACGGGATCTACGTCAACACGTCGGGGATCGGCACCGCGATTCCGGGCTTCGCGCTCGATCCGAAGAGCGTCCGTCCCGGTGACGCCGTGCTCGCCTCGGGGCCGCTCGGCGATCACGGGATCGCCGTCATGGCCGCGCGCGAGGGCATCGCGATCGCCGGCGCTCCCAAGAGCGACAGCGCGCCCGTCCATCGGCTGGTCGAAGCCGCCTCCGCCTGGGCGGCGTCGGTGCGCTTCATGCGCGATCCCACGCGCGGCGGCGCGGCGTCGGTGCTCCACGAGATCGTCGACGAGACGCCCTGCGGCATCGAACTCGACGAAGCCGCGCTGCCGTTTTCACCAGGCGCGCGCGCGGTTTCCGAGATGCTCGGGCTCGATCTGCTCCACGTGGCCTCCGAGGGCCGGCTCCTGCTCGTTTGCGAGGCGGCCGTCGCGGACGCGATCCTCTGGGCGTGGCGAGGCATGCCCGAGGGCAAGGGCGCGGCCCGCATCGGCAGCGTCACGACCGAAGCCGGTCGCGTCGCGATCACGACGAGCGTCGGCGGGCGCCGGCTCGTCGACGTGCCGCTCGGCGAACTGCTGCCGAGGATTTGCTGATGCACGAGCTGAGCTTGGCCATGGCGCTCATCGAAGAGCTGGAGCGCGCCGCCAAGCGCGAGGGCGCGACGCAGGTGACGGCCGTGTCGGTCGTCATCGGCGCGCTTTCGGGCGTCGAGCGCGATCCTTTCGAGTTCTGCTTTCCGCTGGCCGCCGAGGGTTCGTGCGTCGAGGGAGCGACGCTCGAAATCGAGGAAGTGCCGCTCACGGTGCTGTGCCGGGCGTGTGGCGCCAAGACCGAAGCGCGCCTTCCCGACCTCTCGTGCGGGAAGTGCGGCGATTTCGGTGTCGACGTGATCGACGGGCGCGAGTTTCGCGTGCGGTCGATGGAGGTGATCTGAGATGTGCCGCGACTGTGGCTGCGAAGAGGGTAACGAGCGGGTCTTCGAGAAGATGGACGGCGAGGGGAACCCCGCGCCGGGTCCTCGGCTCCGCCCGCGGCCTTCCGTCTTCCACGCGCCCGCGGGCGCGCCGATCGAAATCCACATTCATCACCACTACTACGGCTGGTCCGACGACGACGCGTTCGAGGACGAGCACGAGCACCATCACCACGATCACGGCCACGGTGCGCACGATCACCACGCCCCTGGCGGACACGATCACGCGCACATGCCGCACGGGGATCACGACCACGGCGGCCACGGGCATGCTCACGCGCACGGTGCCGATCACGATCACGACCACGATCACGACCCCGGCCATCCGCACGTTCACGCGCACGTCCACAAGCATGGCCACCCGCACATCCACGAGCACGACCATCCGCACGATCACGATCACGATCACGAGCACGATCACGAGCACGGGCACGCGCACGACCACGATGGCGCCCTTGCGCGCCGCGTCGACCTCGAGACGCGCGTCCTCGCGAAGAACGACGAGGCGGCAGCGCGCAATCGCGCCTGGTTGCGTGCGCGCGGCGTGACCGCCGTCAACATCATCTCGTCGCCGGGTTCGGGAAAGACGGCGCTTCTCGAGCGCACCCTCGAGACGCTGCGGGGCAAAGTTTCGTGCGCGGTCATCGTCGGCGATCAGCAGACCGACAACGATGCGCGTCGGCTCACGGGCCGGGGCGCGCCCGTGCGGCAGATCGAGACGCGCTCGTCGTGCCATCTCAACGCCGAGCAGATCGAGCGCTTCCTCCCCACCGTGGCCGGCGGCGGGGCAACGCTGCTCTTCGTCGAGAACGTCGGCAATCTCGTCTGTCCCGCGGCATTCGATCTGGGCGAGGCCTGCAAAATCGCGCTGCTCTCCGTGACCGAAGGCGAAGACAAGCCGCTCAAGTACCCCGTGCTCTTCCACGACGCCCCGCTCGTCGTCATCACCAAGATCGACCTGGTCCCGCATCTCGACTGGGATCGCGCGCGCTGCCACGCGGCGATTCGCGCCGTGCGTCCCGACGCGCGCATCGTCGAGGTCTCGGCCAAGACGGGCGAGGGCATGGAAGCCTGGCTCGCCGCGCTGCAAGAGACCGCGGAAATCGGCGCATGAGCGCGCGTTCCACCGAGGAGAGCCTCATGGACTTCAAGAGCGTCGTCGAAAACCGCGTCTCGTGCCGGCAGTTCCGGCAGGACGCGGTGCCGATCGAGGATCTGCGCGAGATGGTGCGCCTCGCGAGCCTCGCACCGAGCCCGAACAACTCGCAGCCCTGGCGCTTCATCGGCGTGCTGAACCGCGAGTTGATCGCCGAGATGGGCGCGGCGGTGCGGCAGCGGCTGACACGCATGCTGCCCGACCCCGTCGACGAGAAAGCCGCGCGCGCGCGGGCCAAGGTCGAGTGGTTCTCGACGTTCTTCGCGCAGGCTCCCGCCGTTGTCGCGGTCACGCTCGCGCCCTACCGCGCCGTCATCGACGATCTCCTCGAGGGCGCCCAGGCCGATCTCAGCCACGACGCCGTGAACGAGATGCGCGCCCACCCCGACGTGCAGAGTGTCGGCGCCGCGGTCGAGCACTTGCTGCTGGCGGCACAAGCCATGCACTACGGTGGTTGCTGGGTGTCCGGTCCGCTCATGGCGCGCGCCGACATCGAGCGGCTGCTCGAGATCCACCCGCCGCAGCGGCTCGCGGCGATGGTCGCGATCGGCAAGCCCGCGGTGCTCCACCTGCCCCGCGAACGGGACCGCAAGCCACTCGACGAGATCTTCCAAGTCAGGCTGTGACGAAGGGCACGTTGTCGCTCGGGCTTCCTGCAGGTAGCTTTCCGCGAGAAATTCACCGAGTGAGGCCCCGATGACCCCCAGCCACGACCGCCAGCAGGCCTTGGCGCTCGTCGTCATTCGCATCATCGCCCTGTGGGTGCTGGCGGGAGCGCTCTTCAAACTCCTGGCGGGGACTCCCGCCGACTTGCCCTCCGTCCTGCGCGACCTGCCGCTCGCGCTCGGCCTCCAGTACAAGCTCGCGATCTCGATCGAACTCGCCGTGGTGGCGCTCGCGGTCTTCGCGCCGCGTTGGGCTTGGCCGCTACAGGCGGGCATGCTCGCGACGTTCTGCACGATCCTGGTGATGCTCTGGATGCGTGGTGACGCGAACTGCGGCTGCTTCGGCTCGGGGATCACCTTCCCGCCGACGGCCATGCTGGCCATCGACGCCGGGTTGCTCGCGCTTCTGCTCGCTTCCCGTCCGTGGCGGCTGCCCGCGCGCACGGGTGCCGGGACGGGACGCTTGGCCGCGGCCGGCATCGCCGCGCTCTTCGGCATCGCCGCGCCGTGGGCACTCGACCGCGAGGCGCAAGCGCCCGCCGCCCTTGAAGCAGGCGTTGCGCCTGCCGCCGCACTGCCGTCGTACGCGGTGCTGACACCCGCCGAGTGGATCGGGCAGCCGATCGGCGAGACATCGATCGGCCGCTGGCTCGATCTCGACGCGTTTCCCGAGACGGCGCTCGTCGTGATCTATCGCATGACCTGCGAGCACTGCGCCGAGCATCTCTTCGAGATCGCGGCGGCCGACGACGGCGCGCGGCCGATCATGCTCGTACGCATCATCGACGCTGGCGAGGATCCCGCCGCGTACGTCGTCGACCTGAAGCCCGAGGGGCCGCACGTCTCCGAGATCACGCTGCCCGAGAGCGTTGCCTGGGTGATCACGACGCCCGCGGAATTCGAGGTCGAGGGCGGGGTCGTGACCAGCGCGCGCGAGGGCTTCTGAGATTTGCGCCGTGGCGCCGGTGTCCCGATCAGTCGCGACCGTCTCCTCCGCGACAGGCTCCCAAGTCGCACGCCGTAGAACCAGTGCGAGGGCTTAGCCACTCGGGGACGGCACGTGAAGTGCGATTGCGGAATTCGATCTTTCCAAGTCGCAGCCAACGAGCGCCGCCGGCGGCAGCGAGGCTGCGCCGGCGGCTGGGGATGCTCCTCCAATGACGATGAAACGGCGGGAGAATCGCGTCAGGGGCAGGGAACGCCCGCCTCGCGGAAGCCGCCCGAACTGGAGTTGCCCAGTCCCTGCGGAACTCCGCCCGCGACCGCTTCGACGAGGTAGAAGAACCCTTCACCTTCGAAGGGCGTCTCCGCGTCCACATAGAAGAGATCCGTCGGATCCGGGTCGAGCGAGGTCACGCACGTTCCGTAGCCCGCGTCGGCGAGACCGTCGAAATCGAGGTCGTAGAGCTCGTTCATGCCGCCGCGGTACACGTCGTAGGAGTCCGCGCCGTCGACCGCGGTCCACGTCAGCGTGGCCTGGTCGGCGAAGGTCAACGACGGCTGATCGCCACCGGAGCCGCCGTCGCAGATCACGTCGACGGAGTTGGGGAAGCCGAGGCCGGCGAGCGCGAGCGCGTCGAAAACCGCTGCGTTGCCGACGAAGTCGAAGCCCTGAACCGTGGCGTCCCAGGTCCCACCTTCGGAGTGAATGGGAATCACGATCTGGCACTGGAACGTGCCGTTGGTGCGCGTCCCCGATACCGGATCGAACGCGACACAACCTTGACTTTGCTCCGCCGTCGGCGAGATGAGCGCGCAGCCGGCGAAATTCACGCCCGCGGGTGCGTCCGTGAACGTCATCTGGCAGGTCACGACGGCAGGGCCCGCGCCGGGATCCACCGACGCGGGCGTCAGCGTGAGATTGGTGAGCGAGGGAGCGAGTGCATCGTGATTCGAGGCGACGCTGAGGTCTGTCGGGAAGCCCTGACCGGCGAGCAGCGTCGCGTCGAGGAAGGTGAAATTCCCCGGGCCGTCTTCGAGAAACACCGACGCCTTCCACGTCCCGGGCTCGCTGTAGCGCGGGACGCGCACGGTGCACGAGAACGTTCCTGCGTTGCGGGTGCCGGACGACGGCGCCTCGGCGATGCAGGACTGGGAGGTCGTCTGGCTGGGATTCTGGAAGAGGCACGAGACCGACGTGACGCCGGCGGGAGCGTCCGCGACGCCCACGGAGCAGGTGAACGTGGCATCCGCGGAAGTCGTGTCGATGTTCTTCGGATTGAAGTCGAACGACGTGACGGTCGGCGGTGCGAAGTCGGGCTGCGAGGTCACGAACACCGTCGTGGGAAAGCCTTGGAGCTGAAGCTGGAATCCGGGAATGCTCGCGGCGTTTCCGACCGTGTCGACGAGCGACACGCTCTGGACGCTCCAGAATCCCGACTCGGCGTAACGCGGGATCGGCGCCTCGCAGGTGAAAGTCCCTGCCTCGCGATTCCCTGACGACGGGGCGTCGGCGACGCACTCGGTGTTCTGAAGAAACGTCGGCGACGAGAGAGAGCACGTGGCGCTCGCGACGCCCGCGGGAACATCCTCGGTGGTCATCGAGCAGGTCACGGTGCGGTTCTGCGTGGAGACGTCGACGCTCGTCGGCGCGAGCGAGAACGACGAAAGCGAAGGCGGAGTCACGTCGCACTCGGCTGCGCGAACCGCGGAGGGTCCCGAAAGAACGGTCATGCCGAGTGTCAATATCAGATATGCCTGGCGAGTCATCATCGTCACACCTCTCCCGGCGGGCGCGAGGGCGCCCGGTCCAGCCTTGTCAATTCCGGTTAACGCGATCCGGTCCCGACTTTGGACACGGCCCGCGCGGGTTCCGTTTTTTTCGCGAAACTGGGTAAGGCTCCCGGTGATTTCTGCCGGGTGCGCCGAACGGTCGCTCAGCCGCCCGCGATGGTGCTCCAGTCGAGCGGGTCGTCGGCGCCGCGGGGCGGCGGGGGAGGAGGCTCGTCGAGGAACGAGCGGATGACCCGACCGAAGCGCTCGATCTCGATGAGGAAGGCATCATGACCGAAGACCGAGTCGAGGCGGACGAAGCGGCACTCGCGCCCCCACTCGCGAAGGACGCGAGCCACTTCCTCGGTCTGGTGGATCGGGAAGAGAAGATCGGTCGTGACGCCGACGAGAAGCGTCCGTGCATGGATGCGGGCGACGCCTTCGTCGTAGCTCGGCGCGCCGTCGCCCAGGTCGAAGAGATCCATCGCCTTCGAGAGATAGAGGTAGCTGTTTGCGTCGAAGCGATCGACGAAGCGATCGCCCTGATGGATGAGGTACGACTCGACCTGGAAGTCGACGCCGAAACTCGGGGCCTGGTCGCCGACGCGCTCCCGGGCGAAGCGGCGATCCCACTCGGGACCGGAGCGATAGGTGATCGTGCCGATCTGCCGCGCGAGATGGAGCCCCGAGCGCGGTCCTTCGCCAGGCGCGTACGCGCCGCCCATCCACGCAGGGTCGCGCATGACGGCCTCGCGTTGCACGAAGCGCAGCGAGATCGAGAGCGGGTACGAGCGGCCGGGCGCCGAAATCGCGACGAGACGCCGCGCGCAGCGTGGAAAGAGCGCGCCGAACGCCATCGCCTGCATGCCGCCCATCGATGAGCCGAGAACGGTGTCGACGCAGGAGATGCCCAGGTGCGCGAGGAGAAGGCGCTGCGCGGTCACGATGTCCCACATCGTGACGATGGGGAAATCCATGCCCCAGAGGCGGCCGCTCGCATCGCGCGGCGAGGCCGGACCCAGCGAACCCAGGCAGCCGCCGAGGACGTTGCTGCAGACGACGAAGTAGCGGTCGGTGTCGATGAAGGCGCCGGGGCCGATCATCGTCTCCCACCAGCCCGGCTCGGGGTTTTCGTCGTGGCTCCGCGCGTGCGAGGAGGCGGAGAGCCCCGTGCAGATCAGGATCGCGTTCGAGCGTGCGGCGTCGAGGGTGCCCCAGGTTTCGTAGGCGAGATGGAATCCGGGGAGGCTTCCGCCCGTGCGCAAAGCGAAAGGCTCGTCGTGAACGAAACGACGAGCCCCGCGAGGGAGAGTCGAGAAGGGGATGGGTGACTCGGGGCTCATGCGTCCCCGCCGCTTCAGAAGCGGAAGATCGCGCCCGCCTGCGGGACGATCTCGGTCGCGCCGACGGGGAGAACGGTGTTCACGCCGTCGGGGTCGATGCGGCGATAGGTCGTCGACACGCGGAAAGCCCAGCGCTCTCCGACGTTGAAGCGAACCGCGGGGCCGATCTCCCACCAGAGCTTGATGTCGGTGTCGTCCTCTCGGCCGCTGATGAAGTAGTCCTCGGGGCCATAGAAGCCGTCGTCCCGGACGAAGTTGCCGTTGAGATCCTCGCGAGGAATCGCGGGCAACTGATCGACCGGGTTGTCGAACTCGAGTTCGCCCACGCCCACCGAACCGATGAGCAGGATCTGCATGCGCGGCTCGCCGACGAGAACGACCGCCGCGGTGACGCCGTAGAGCGTCAGATCCGCCTTGCCGCCAGAGTTGAGCTGATCTCGGACCGGGACGTCGACCGTCTCGAACGTGAAGTCGTCGAAGGAGGGGACGGAATCCACGAACTGGAACTTGAGCGGACGAATGTCGCCTTCGGTCTCGAGGATGTCGTAGACGACGCCCACCTGCCAGCGTGGCGAGAAGTTGTACGCGATGCGCGCGTGGTAGGCGGGGTCCTGGGCGATCTCGAGGTCGCTGCTGATGAGCGGATAGTTGGCGCCGAGTTCGATTTCGAAGCCCGTTTGGGCGAGGGTCGGGGAGGCCGCGACCAGCGCGAGCAGAGACAAGAAGCAACCGAGCGCGATTCGCAGACGCATGACGGAACCTCCCTCGTCCTCAGAGCAGGCGCGAGCACGTCCGGGCGATGGGGGCGGGGACGTCCGCGCGGTGAACAGGTCGCGAAACCCGCGGGATTCTTCCAGAGTTACCCCCGACCGGCAACCCGAACGCCGCTCTCTCCGCGGTGCGCTCACGGCAGGCCGTGGATCCGCGTGAGTTCGGACGTGAGCACGTCGAAGGCCTCCTGGGGCTCGTCGACGACGTGGTAGAGGTCGAGATCCTCGGGCGAGATGACGCCCCACTCGACAAGCTTCTTCCAGTTGACGACTTCGCTCCAGAACTCGCGTCCGTAGAGGATCACCGGCCGCGGCTTGGTGGCCTTGAGCGTCTGGATGAGGGTGAGCACCTCGAAGAGCTCGTCCATGGTGCCGAAGCCGCCGGGGAAGGCCACGAGCGCTTTCGACAGGTACACGAACCAGAACTTCCGCATGAAAAAGTAGTGGAACTCGAACGCGAGCTCGCGGGAGACGAAGGGATTGATGCCCTGCTCCATCGGCAGGCTGATGCCGAGCCCGACGGAGAGTCCGCGCTCGCGGGAAGCGCCACGATTGGCGGCCTCCATGATGCCGGGCCCGCCCCCGGAGCAGACGATGAAGCGGTGGCGGGGGTTGTCGAGCTGCTTGGACCACGCCGTCATGCGCGCGGCAAGCTCCTCGGCGGCGCCGTAGTAGCGCGCGAGCCGGGGGTTGTCGGGATCCGTGGGGCGGGCGCGCGCGGAGCCGAAGAAGACGATCGTGTCCTCGATGCCGTAGCGCTCGAAGCGCTCGGCCGGCTCGATGTACTCGGCGAGGAGCCGGATGACGCGGGCCTCGCGGCTGAGGAGGAAATCCTCGTTTCGATAGGCCTTGGGAGGCCGGTATCCTTCGTGATTCATGGCGGGTCCTCTCGCCGCGGGGCGCGGCTCGTGGACTATAAGGGGGCGCGTCCGCGGCGCCCAGAGCCGCGCGGCGACGAGGTGAGCGTGGACGGCCGTGAGTGGACCTTGGTCGAGGACGGCTCGGGCGTGGCGCGGGTCGCGCGGCGCGCGGCCGGCGCGCAGCGCATCGCGCTCGATACCGAAGCGAACGGCTTCCACGCCTACCGGCCGAGGCTCTGCCTCGTGCAACTCGCGTGGGAGCGCGACGGCGAGGCCGAGGTCGCGCTCGTGGACGCGCTCGCCTGCGAGCCGCACGAGTGGGGGCCGCTACGCGAGCTCTTCGCCGACGCGAGTGTCGAAAAGACGATTCACGGCGCCGACTACGACGTTCGGCTGCTCGCGCGCGACCTGGGCGTCTCGATCGCCGGGCTCTACGACACGCAGATCGCCGCGCTCTTTCTCGGGCTTCCCCGCACGGGACTGGCAGCGCTGGCGCAGGAGTTCGCGGGGCTCGATCTCGACAAGGGCGCGCAGAAGCTGGATTGGGCGGCGCGGCCGATTCCCGAGGTGGGATTGCGCTACGCGGGCATGGACGTGCGCGCGGTGCTCGCGATCCGCGCGGAACTCGGAGCGCGACTGGAGGCCGCCGGGCGGGACGCGTGGGCGAGGGAGGAGTTCCTCGAGCTCGAGAAGGTGCGCGCCGCGGAGCCCCGCGAGGACTTCGATCCTCAGGAACTGCTCGCGCGGGTCACGGGGGCCGGGAAGCTCGATCCCCGGCATCGCGCCGTGCTCGGCGAGGTCTTGCTCTGGCGCGAGATCGAGGCCCGCGATCGGGACGTGCCGGCTGTCCACATCGCCCCGCCCCTGCCGCTGCTCGAGGCGGTCAAGCGCGATGTCCGCGATCTCGAGGGGCTGATCCGCGCGGGGGTGCCCGCACGGATCGCGCGTCGCGTCGGCCGCGAGCTGCTGCGTGCGATGGATCGCGGCCGCCGGGCCGATCCGCTTCCGCTGCCCGTCGTCGTGGCCGCACCTCCCCCGCCCGAGGAGCAGGAACGCGTTCGCCGCCTGCGGGCCGCCCGCAACCAGCGTGCGCAGGAACTCGGCCTGGACCCTGGCGTCCTCTGTCCCACGGCGCTCGTCAAGGAGGTCGCCCGGCACGCTTCCGCCGGCCCGGAAGCCCTCGCCCTGGCCGGGCTTCGCCGCTGGCAGATCGACGCCGCCGGCGATGCTCTCCTCGCCGTACTTTCGCCGTGATTTAGGGACAGTCGACTGTCCCCGTCATTCGACTGTCCTCGGGGGGGCCGGTATATTCCGGGAGCCACCAGGGAGGTTCGACAGAAAGATGCGACTCACCAAGGCTCTTCTCGGATTGGCCGTTCTCATGCTCGCCTCCACGCTGCCCGGTCTCGCGGCGGGACGGGCGGTGTTCGCGACGACGAAGCACGACGCGGGGGTCGTCGAACTCGGGAGCGCTTTCGACGTGAACTTCGTGATCCGCAACGAGGGCGACACCCCAGTCACGATCACGGCCGTGCGCCCGCAGTGCGGCTGCACCGTGGCGGACTACACCGAGGTGATCCAGCCCGGCACCGAGGGCAAGATCCACGCCCATGTCGACACCAAGACGCTCCATGCGGGCAAGCAGGCGAAGACGATCACCGTCAACACCGACGCCCCCGGCTCCGAGCGGGTGGTGCTCTCGATCGAGATGGACATCGTCACGCCGCTGGAGTTCCTGCCCAAGGGCACCATCTTCCTGCGCACCGTCCCCGGCAAAGAGCGCATCGAGAAGGTCCTCGCGCGCCCCCACCGCCCGGGCATGCGGATCCTCTCGGTGACCTCCAGCAACCCCTCCGTGAAGGTCTCGATGGAACCCGCGAAGGGCATCCCCGACAAAGGCATCTCGTCGGCGCTCCTGCCCCGCGACGGCGACGCCTGGATCTCTGTCGCCCTGCCCGCAGACGCCCCCGAGGGCGTCCATCGTGCCGACGTCGTGGTCGCCACGTCGGATCCCGCGTTCCCCGAGGTCGTCCTCAAGGTGAACGCCGTCGTCCGGCCTGCCACTTCGTAGGAATCTGCCTTCGCGCTCGCGCGCGTCCGCCCCCACCTCGGCTTGCACGCCGTCGGCCCGGGCCAGAGATTGGCCTTGGAGGACGGCGATGAGTCTCGGACAACCGGCCGTCGGGGCCGGTGCGACCGTGCTGGCAGTCCTGCTCGGAGAAGCCGCGGGCTCGCCCAGGGATCGCGCCGCGCTCTACGTGCGGGCTCGCTCGCTTGCGCTCGCCGTCTGCGAGGCCGGCCCCCTCGACGCGCTCGGCGACATCGTCCAGCACGCGCGTCGCGACGCGAGTGCTTCCGACGCCGACGAGGCCGTGCGCGACGAGGCCCGCGCCTTCCTCGAATCCCTCGAGCGCAACGACGTCGCCGAAGCGCTGCTCGTCTCCCTCGAGCGCCTCGGCGCGGTCACTTTCGAAGGCGAAGGTCTCATCGATTCGATCGGCGCCCCCGCGCTCTGGTCGATCGCACGCCGCCTCCGCTCCCGTCCTGGCGCACCGCTGGCGAACGACCTTCGCCGCGCTCTTCTCGCGCGCGGCGTCGCGTGGTGGATTCGCGGGCTCGCGCATGCCGAACTCCGTCCTCTCGTCGAACTCGCGCCGCTCTTCCCGCTCATCCGCGGCCTCGAGCCCGAGAAGGCATGGCCCATCGCGAGCACGCTCCTCCGGCATCCCGATCAGCAAGCACGCCACCAGGTCGCGGCCTTCTTGTTGGGACTGGGGTGCCCCGAGGCGTCGTGGCGCCGCCTCGTCGCCACCTTCCTCCACGACGAAGATCGCGTGCTCGCCGACATGGCGCGCTCGGCCATCCTTCGCTTCCCCGATCAGGCCGGAGACTTGGTCCGCGCGGCGCTCGATCGACGCGTCACCTGTCCCGCCGAAGGTCGCGTACTCACCGATCTCGAAGCGCTGCTGGCCGCCCTTCCCGCGGCCGCGCCACGCGCCGGCGGCGACGCGAGCCCCGCTTCGTCGTCGCATCCCGCCCCTTCGGCCACGGCCGCGCGCAGCGAGGACGAGTCGTGAACGATCTCAGTCGTCCCGACGCGCTCGCGTGCGCTACTGCTGTCCTGCTCGCGCTCAAGGGCGCAAGGCTCTATCCCGCTGGACATCCCGAGCGTACGCGTCGCGAGCGCGCGCTCGTCGATCGCCTCGCCGCACTCGCCGAGGGCGAGGTCTTCGAACTCGACTTCGACGGCAAGTGCGCGCGACTCGGCGAGGCGCCGGCGACGCTCCTGCCGTCCCCGCTCTTCGACGACCTCGTGCGCGCCGCACGCGAGGTCTCGCTGCGCCGCTTTGCCGTCGCCGACGATCGCGACGCTTCGGAAACGCGGCGGCTCATCGAAGCGCTGCTTGGTCACGAACCGGTCCCCGGCTACGAGATCGACGCGACGCATCGTCCGCCGGGGCGCATCCGCACGCAGCCCGCCTCGATCGGCTCCGGTTCCGCCGCGCGCGGCGTGGCAGATGCGGCCTTTGTTCCGGCGACCAACGCGGCGCCCAGCGACGAGGATCTTCTCGCCGCGCTCGAGAGCGTGTGGAACTCGATCCTCGCGTACCGGCGGATCGAGCGCGGCGCCATCGAAGAGGTCGTGCTCGGGCTTTCGCGCTCCAGCGGGGACGGTCTCATCGAAGCGCTGCCGCTCATCAGCGGGCGCACGCCGCGCGAATCGCTCGTCGCGCACGGGCTCAACTGCGGGCGCGTCATGATCGCCGTCGCGCGTGCCTCGGGATGCGGCGCCCAGGAAGCGCGTCGGCTCGCCGAAGCCGCCTTGCTGGCCGACATCGGCATGACGTTCGTGGCCGATGTTCTCCTCGAGTGCCCCGAGCGCCTGCCTCGCGAAGCCTTCGCGGTCATCCGGGATCACGCGGCGAACGGCGCGCGAGTCCTGCTGGGCACGCTCGGCGTCTCCTGCCTGCCTGGAGTGCTCGCGTACGAGCACCACATGCGAGCCGACGGCAAGGGCTATCCCACCCACGCCAAGCCATGGTCGTGCACGCGCGAGAGCCTGCTCATGCAGGTCGTCGACAGCTACGTTGCGATGCGCTCGTCGCGCCCCTTCCGCACCGCGATCGAGGACGAGGAAGCGCGCGCGCTCCTGCGGCGCCTCTCGGGCGGATGGCTCGATCCCGACGCCGTGGAACTCGTGCTGGAGCGCGCCGTACCCGCCGGCACGAGGCTCGCGGTCCTCGTCGGCAGCGCTGCCTGACGCGCATCCGGGTGGCGCCGGCCGGCTCTCTCGACTCCCCTTTCGTCGCATCGCGCGGGGCGGGCTACAATCGCCGCCGTGAAAGACGAACTCGATGTCGCACTGCGTCTGGCCCGCGAAGCCGGCGATGCCATTCTTCGCATCTACGCCGGCGACTTCGCCGTCGAACGCAAGGCGGACGCCGAACCCGTCACCGAAGCCGACCGCACCGCCGACCGTCTGATCCGGATCGGCATCCTCGAGGCGTTCCCTGGCGACGGCCTGCTCAGCGAGGAATCGCCCGACGACTTCGAGCGCCTCGAGAAGCGCCGCCTTTGGATCGTTGATCCGCTCGACGGCACGCGGCAGTTCGTCAAGCGCATTCCCGAGTTCGCCGTGATGATCGGCCTCGCCGTCGAAGGCCGCGCCGTGCTCGGCGTCGTCCACCTGCCCTGCGAAGAAGAAAGTTACGCGGCCTGGGAGCGCGGCGGCTGCTTCCGCGTCGATGCGAGCGGCGAGTTCCAGCGCGTGCACGTCGACGAGCGGCCTCTCGATCCGGCGCGCATGCGCGTGACGGTCAGCCGCACGCTCGAGCGCACGCGCACGGAGCGCGTGCTGATCTCGCTCGGCGACGTTCCCGTCGTGCGCTCCGGATCGGTTGGGCGCAAGGCCGCGCTCATCGCGCGCGGTGATGCTGACGCCTACTTCACGCTCTCGGGCCGCTCCAACCACTGGGATGCGTGCGCTCCCGAGGTCATCGTCCGTGAGGCGGGCGGTTTCTTCGGGGACGCGCGCGGACGCACGCTCGTCTACAACACCGCCGAGACGCGCAACGAGCGCGGGCTCCTCGGATGCCGCCACGAGCTCACCGCGACGCTGGTCGAGGCGCTCGCGCGCGGCACCGCACTCGATTGATGGAGGACGGCAGAACTCGATGACGCCCATGAGCCCCGATCTGGAAACCATCATCGCCACGCTCGCCGCGCCTGGCGCGCTTCCGGGTTCCGCCGGCAAGCCCGCCGAGGTGATCCAGACGCACATCTCCGTCGTCTTCCTGACCGCCGAGCGCGCCTACAAGCTCAAGAAGCCCGTCGACTTCGGGTTCCTGGACTTTTCGACTCCCGAGAGAAGAGCGCGCGCGTGCCGCGACGAGTTTCGGCTCAACTGCCGCATGGCGGCCGAGTGGTACTTGGGTCTTGCGCCCGTTTGGTTCCGCGAAGACGGCACGATCGACGTCGGTGATCCCTCGCCGAATCCGGCGCCCGCGCACGAGGTGATGGTCGTCATGCGCCGCTTCCCCGAGGGACGCATGATGGATCGCCTGCTCGCGAAGGGCGAGGTCGGCGCGATGCACGTCGAGCGGCTGGCGCGCATCGTCGCCGCTTTTCACCGCGACGCGGCCCGCGGCCCCGAGATCGAGCGCCACGGCACGCGCGAGGCGGCGGGCGGGCTCGCGCTCGAAAACTTCGATCAGACGCGCGGCTTCTGCGGCACGCTCTTCGATGAAGAGACGCACGCGATCATGCGCCGGCGCGTCGCGGCGTTCCTAGAGACCCACGAGCGCCTCTTTGCGCGGCGCATCGCCCTGGGTCGCATTCGCGAAGGCCACGGCGATCTCCATTCGCCGAACGTCTGCCTCGTCGGTGACGACCCCGTCGTCTATGACTGCATCGAGTTCTCGGCGAAGTACCGCTCGCTCGACGTAGCGTCCGAGGTGGCGTTCCTCGCGATGGACCTCGAATACCGCGGTCACTCCGAGCTCGCGCGCGTCTTCGTCGAGGCCTACATCGACGAGTCCGACGATTCCGCGCTCCGCGCGCTGCTGCCCTTTTATCTCTCGTACCGTGCGATGGTGCGCGCCAAGATCGCGGCGCTCACCTGGGCCGCGAACGAGGTCGACGCCGATACGCGCGCGCGAGCCGAGACGGAAGCGCGCACGCTCTTTGCCATGGCCGAGCGCTTCTCGCGCGGTCTCGTTCCGCCCGCGCTCGTGATGATCGGCGGGCCGACGGGGTCGGGCCGCCACACGATCGGCGCGGTCATCGAGCGCGCCGCGGGACTCACCGTCATCGAGGCCGTGAAGCTGCGCGAGGCGCTCTCGGGTGCGGCGGTCGATGAGAGCCACCGCGAGGCCGCGCGCGAGGCCGCGTATTCCGAAGCGATGACGACGGCGACGCACCAGGCGCTGTCGCGGCAGGGCC